>NZ_CP154874.1:3807500-4091487 GCF_041729615.1 Pseudomonas alcaligenes
AGCGGCGCTTGAAGAAGTCTTCGGCCAGCTGGTAGCAGGCTTCGACGCGGGCGTGGAGAAGTTCGGGCATGGCGCGATTATGCCGGGCCGGGGCGCGGCATAAAACACGAGGCCGCCCGAAGGCGGCTTCCTGTGGCGGCAGGCCGGGTTTCCAATCAGCTGGTGTAGACAGGCCCCACGCCAAAGCCCCAGAGGATCACCGAGCAGGCGATCATCGCGACCAGCACCACCAGGCCCACGGCCAACACCGAGCTGGAGAACATGAAGCCCTCGTCTTCGGGGATGCCCATGAAGGTGGGGATGCCGGCATACAGCAGGTAGACCGTGTAGCAGATGGCCGCGGTGCCGACGAACATGCCCAGCCACAGGCTCGGGTAGAGCGCGGCGACCCCGCCGATGAATAGCGGCGTGGCGGTGTAGGCGGCGAAGACCACGCACTGGGTCAGGGTCGGGTTGGAGTCGTAGGTGCGCGCCATCCAGTGGATGAAGGCGCCCATCACGGCCACGCCGGCGAGCATCGCCAGGTAGGACATGATGGTCATCTGCAGCGCGCTGGCCGCGGTGAGCTTGACCGGGTCGCCATCGCCGACCGTCCAGCCCACCTCGGTGGTGCCGAAGTAGGCGCAGATCGCCGGTATGGCCGCGAGAATCAGGACATGGGTCAGGTACATGTGGCTGATGGTTTCTTCCTCGCCACGGATTTCCTGCCACTCTTGGTCGGGATGGGTGAAGAGCCCCCAAACATGGTGGATCATGCAGACACCTCCTCTTTTTATTGTCGATCGCCCCCGAGCGTAGCGCCCGGTACGCGTGCTCAGCGTCACCGGGTGCAGGCCGAACTTACTGCGACCGTATGCCGCAGTATAGGAGAAGGGCGCAGCCCGCGTGAGCCGTGGCTTTAGAGCGAATCGCTCTCTAAGAGTCAGCCGTAATAGCGCTGCAGTATTTCCATCGCCAGGTTGATCGACTGCAGGCGCTCGGTGCTGCCGCCGCGGTCCGGGTGGTGCTGGCTGACCAGCTGGCGGTAGCGCAGCTTGATGCTGGCGAGGTCGAGCGGCCGGTCGCCGTCCAGTTCGAACAGCTCCAGGGCCGCGCGTTTCTCGTCACCGCCCTGCATGCGCGTCCAGAAGCTGGCCAGCAGCTTTTCCACGTCGCGCTCGGTGGTGTCGCGCAGGTGCTGCAGGTCGAGGTAGTAGTCGCGCAGCGGATCGTGCTCGGCCAGCGCCACGCTGCCGGGGCGCCAGGGCTGCAGTTGCACGCACAGCGGGCTGATGTGCAGGTGGGCCTCCTGGCGGCCCCAGAGGTGCTCGCGCAGCCGGTACAGGGCGTTGAACAGCAGGAAGTGGGTACGGAACAGCACCAGCTTGTCGGCCAGTTCCAGGTGCGGGATATGCGTGGAGCGGCGCGCCTTGAGCTGCTGGATCAGCTGGAACTCGCTGATGCCGGCGGGCGCGGCGCGCAGCAGTTCGTGCAGTTGCTCGGCAAGGTCGAGGGCGGGGTCGAGGTCGTTGTTCATCGGCTGAGCCTAACACGGGCTGCCGCGAGCCGGCTTTGTGCGTAAAATAGCCAGCTTTTCGCCTTAACCCCGGATTCTCCAGCACCATGCCCAGCACCCTCTCGGTCAACCAGAACAAACTGCAGAAGCGCCTGCGCCGCCAGGTCGGCGAGGCCATTGCCGACTTCAACATGATCGAGGACGGCGACAAGGTGATGGTCTGCCTGTCCGGCGGCAAGGACAGCTACACCATGCTCGACGTGCTGCTGTACCTGCAGAAGGTGGCGCCGATCCAGTTCGAGATCGTCGCGGTGAACATGGACCAGAAGCAGCCCGGCTTCCCCGAGCACGTGCTGCCGGCCTATCTGGAATCCATCGGCGTGCCGTACCACATCATCGAGAAGGACACCTACTCGGTGGTGAAGGAGAAGATCCCGGAGGGCAAGACCACCTGCTCGCTGTGCTCGCGCCTGCGCCGCGGCACCCTGTACACATACGCCGACGAGATCGGTGCGACCAAGATGGCCCTCGGTCACCACCGCGACGACATCCTCGAGACCTTCTTCCTCAACATGTTCTACGGCGGCACCCTCAAGGCCATGCCGCCCAAGCTGCTGTCCGACGACGGCCGCAACGTGGTGATCCGCCCGCTGGCCTACTGCAGCGAGAAGGACATCGAGGCCTACTCGGTGATGAAGGAATTCCCGATCATCCCGTGCAACCTGTGCGGCTCGCAGGAAAACCTGCAGCGCCAGGTGGTCAAGGAAATGCTCACCGAGTGGGAGCGCAAGAGCCCGGGCCGCACCGAGATCATGTTCCGCGCCCTGCAGAACGTGGTGCCGTCGCAGCTGGCCGACCGCAACCTGTTCGATTTCCAGAGCCTGAAGATCGACGACAGCGCCACGCCGCGCTTCCTCGATGTGATGAACCTGTGAGTGCGCTCCCTCTCCCATTTATGGGAGAGGGCGCTGTCTCCCCGCGTGGGTCGTCCCATGGGTAGGGCGGGTGAAACCCGCGTAACCCACACGCCGGTTTCACCCGCCCTACGTTTTACCCAAGATCATGCGCGCATGATCAGTTCGGGCACGGCGCGCTCCTCGACGAAGCGCTGCTGCACCAGGCGCCTCACCTCGGCCGCATCGCGGATGCGGTACCACTCGCCGCTCGGGTAGACGCTCAGGGTCGGCCCCTGGTCGCAGGGGAACTGGCACTGGGTGCGGGTGATATGCACGCCATCCGCGGTCTCCAGTTTTCCGGACGCCTTCAGCTCCTCGCGCAACAGCTTCCACAGCGGCAGGGCGCCACGGCGGGTGCAGCGCGGGCCATTGCACAGCAGCACGCGATAGCGGTGCGGCGGGATGCACGACCAGCTGTGACTGGCCGGCAGCTGCGGCACCTCCACGCAGCCCAGATGCTTGTCCGGCTGCTGGACCAGTTCAGCCAGCGCCGCTACGTCCTCGCTATTGCCGGCGCAGACGAACAGCTGATCGGCACGCTCGCCGGCCAGGGCCTGCAGCTCGCCGCGTAGCCAGTCCAGCTGCGGGCTGCCGCCTAACGGGTCGAGATCGACGAGCAATAGTGGCAGCTCGTTAGCGTTCAGGCATTCGCGCACCCGCGCCCAGAGCTCGTCGTAGCCAGCGCCGGTATCGAACAGATCCTCTAGCACGGCAGCGCCGAATTGTTCGCCGAACTGGCGGCGGGTCAGCTCGGCGAAGCTGCCATGGTTGAGGTCGGGGCCGGCGAACAGCACGCGGGCGTAGGTCTCGGTCTTCATCGGGGGTCTCGGAGCAGCGGCTGTAGCGCCTGCCACAGGGTGTCGGGATCGGCGAAGCTGCGCTCCACCTCGGGCAATTCGGGGCGTGCCAGCAGCAGCACCGGCAGGCCGCGCTCGCGGGCGACCTGCAGCTTGGCCTCGGTGGCATGGCCGCCGCTGTTCTTGCTCACCAGCACATCGAAGCCCTCGGTGGCGAACAGCGTGCGTTCGTCCTCGAGGGTGAAGGGGCCGCGCGCGGCGATGCAGCGCGCACGCGGGTGTTCGGGCTGGGCATCGAGCAGGCGCAGGTTCCAGTGCTGGTGCGCCGGGATTTCATCGAGGTGCGCCAGCGGCTCGCGGCCGAGGGTGAAGAAGGGCTTGGCGAAGGGTGCCAGCGCCTGGATTAGCGCGGCCCAGTCGGCCACCTCGCGCCAGTCGTCGCCAGGCTGCTGCTGCCAGCCGGGGCGGCGCAGCGCCCAGCAGGGCACGCCGGCCAGGCGCGCGGCCGCAGCGGCATTGGCGCTGATTTGCGCGGCATAGGGATGGGTGACGTCCAGCAGCAGATCGAAATCTTCGCTGCGAATAAAGTCGGCCAGACCCTCGGCCCCGCCGAAACCACCGACGCGCACCCGGCAGCTCAGATCGTCCGGCACCTGGCCCAGCCCGGCCAGGCTGTAAAGGTGCCCGGGGCCCAGGCGCCGGGCCAGGCGCAGGGCATCGCCGACGCCACCGAGCAGCAGTACGCGGGTCATGGCTTGTGCACTTCCAGTAGGGTGATCGGCAGGGCGCTGCGCCAGGTGTCGAAGTCGCCCAACGGCTGGGCCTGGGCCACGGCGATGCGGGTCAGCTCGCCGCCGTGCCGCTCGCGGAAGGCCACCAGAGCCGCCTCGCTCTGCAGGGTCACGGCATTGGCGACCAGCCGGCCGCCCGGTTTCAGCATCTGCCAGCAATGCTCCAGCACGCCGGGCACGGTGACGCCGCCACCGATAAAGATGGCGTCGGGCGCCTCCAGGCCGGCCAGGGCCTGCGGTGCCTCGCCGGCCACCAGCTGCAGCTGCGGCACGCCGAGGGCATCGCGATTATGGGCAATCAGCTGCTGGCGGCCGGCATCGGCTTCGATGGCGATGGCGCGGCAGCGCGGGTGGCTGCGCAGCCACTCGATGCCGATCGAGCCGCAACCGGCGCCGACATCCCACAGCAGCTCGCCGGGGCGCGGCGCCAGGCGGGCGAGGGTAATGGCGCGCACGTCGCGCTTGGTCAGCTGGCCGTCGTGGCGATAGGCATCGTCAGGCAGGCCGATGGTCAACGGTAGCGGCTGCACGCCGGTGTCGGCCCTGCACTCGACGGCCAGTAGATTGAGTGCGGCCACTTCCTCCAGGCTCCAGCTTGCTGCCAGGCCATCGATACGCCGCTCGTGCGGGCCGCCCAGGTGTTCCAGCACGCTCAGGCGGCTGGCGCCGAAGCCGCGTTCGCGCAGCAGGGCGGCGATGGCACCCGGGCTGCTGCCGTCATTGCACAGGATCAGCAGACGCTGGCCGTCGTGCAGATGGCGGGCGACGGCGGGCAGCGGGCGCGCCACCACCGACAGCAGGGGCACGTCCTGCAGCGGCCAGCCCAGGCGGGCAGCGGCCAGGGAATAGGAGGAGGGCGCCGGCAGCACCCGCATCTCGCCTCCATCGACCTGCCGCGCCAGGCTGGCGCCGATGCCGAACAGCATGGGGTCGCCGCTGGCCAGTACGCAGGTCGGTGTGCCGCGTCGCTGCAGCACGGGTTCGAGGCTGAAGGGGCTGGGCCAGGTCTGGCGCGGGGCGCGGATGCACGGCGGCAGCAGGTCGAGCTGGCGCGGCGCGCCGACAATGCATTCGGCCTCCAGCAGCGCGCGCCGCGCCGCCTTGCCCAGGCCGGCGTAGCCGTCTTCGCCAATGCCTACCACTGTCAGCCAGGCCGTCATGCAGCTCTCCTTGCGGTGACGCGCGGGCTTGGCCCGGCGCCGGAAAAAGCGGGCATAATAGCGCCTTCGTCGGTGCCCGGCCCCTCCAGGGGAGCCAATGGGCCTAAGAGGGAACATGGGTGAGCCTCGGCTCCAACCATGGCTGCCCCCGCAACTGTAAGCAGCGAGTCGCTCCGCACATACGCCACTGAGCAATCGGGAAGGCCGCGCCGCGATGACGACCTGCCAGCCAGGAGACCTGCCGACGACGCAGTCGCGAGTGCCAACATCGGGCGGGGTGTACCGATGCCAAGGAATCGCCCTGCCCGGGTGATGCCTCCGGTTCGGTCGCCGCGTCGTTTGTTGTCGGTGACCGCATGCAGCCAGTTGCTCCTGCCGCGTCTTTGTTGCGTCCCTCGGCCTGCCCGGGGCTGTGGCGTGTCGTGCCCGCGCGTGATGGCGGCATCTGCCGCGTCAAACTGCCCGGCGGGCTGCTGACCAGCGCCCAGGCCCGCGCCGTGGCCGAGGCCGCGCGGCTCTATGGCAGTGGTGTGCTGGAGCTGACCAACCGCAGCAACCTGCAGCTGCGCGGTGTGCGCGAGGAATGCCAGGCGCCGCTGGTGCAGCACCTGCTGGCCGGCGGCCTCGGTCCGCGTAACCCGGCCGCCGACGATGTGCGCAACCTGCTGCTCAGCCCGGCGGCCGGGCGCGATCGCAGCGCGCACCTCGATACCCGTCCGCTGGCCGCACGCCTGCTGGCGCTGCTGGAAAATACGCCCGAGTTTCACGGCCTGTCCGCCAAGTTCGCCATCCAGCTGGACGGCGGCGAGTCCCTGGCCATGCTCGACCATCCCCACGACCTGTGGCTCAGTGCCTTGCCCGACGGAACCCGCCTGGCCTTCGGCCTGGCGGGCTGCCCGCGTGATCCGGCGCTGGGTGCGATTCCCTTGGTACAGGCGGAGATGCTGGTGGAGACGGTGCTGCGGCTGTTCCTGCAGGCGGCCGGCACACATACCCGGATGCGCCAGCTGCTGGCTGAACTGTCGGTCGAGCAGTTCCTGGCGCGCCTGTCATTACCAGTGCAGCAGCCATGGGCCACTCCGCTGCGTCCGCGCTACGACAGCCCGCCGTTGGGGGCACATGTGCAGGCGCAGTCAGGCTGGGTGATGCTGCTGGCCGGCGCGCCGCTCGGGCGCCTGCACGCGGAGCAGTTGCATGCCCTGGCTGCACTGGCTGACTCCGAGGGCAGTGGCGAGCTGCGTCTCACGCCCTGGCAGGGCGTGCTGCTGCCGGATGTGCCCGTTGCCCGCCAGGCCATCGTGGCGCAAGCCTTGAATGACATCGGCCTGCTGCTGGATGACCGCGCGCCGCTGGCGCGGATGCTCGCCTGTAGCGGCAGCGCCGGCTGCGCCAAGGCCGGCGCGGACACCAAGGCCGATGCCCAGCGTCTGGCCGAGCGCCTTGGCCCCAATGGACCGGCCCAGGTGCATCTGAGCGGCTGCCCGCGCAGCTGCGCCGCCGCCCATGTCGCGCCCTACACGCTGCTGGCTCAGCCCGGCGGCCGTTATGACCTCTATCGCCGCGAGCAGGGCCTGGCCGGGTTCGGCCGCCTGCTGGCGCAATCCCTCGATATCGACCAAGCCGGCGAGCGCCTCGCCGCAGGAAGCCCCGAATGATCGATTACATCCGCGATGGTCAGGAGATCTATCGCCAGTCCTTCGCCACCATCCGCGCCGAGGCCGATCTCGCGGCCATCCCGGCCGACCTGGAAAAGCTCGCCGTACGGCTGATCCACGCCTGCGGCATGGTCGATGTGGTGCATGACCTGCGCTTTTCGCCCGGTGCCGGCGCTGCCGGCCGCGCCGCCCTGGCCAAGGGCGCGCCGATCCTCTGCGACGCGCGCATGGTGGCCGAGGGCATCACCCGCGCACGCCTGCCGGCCAACAACCCGGTGATCTGCACCCTGAATGAGGCAGACGTGCCGCAGCTGGCCCGCGATCTCGGCAACACCCGCTCGGCGGCGGCGCTGGAGCACTGGCGCGAGTACCTGGAGGGCAGCGTGGTGGTGATCGGCAATGCGCCGACCGCGCTGTTCTACCTGCTGGAGATGCTCGACGCCGGCGCGCCCAGGCCGGCGCTGATCCTCGGCATGCCGGTGGGCTTTATTGGCGCGGCTGAATCCAAGGACATGCTGGCTGCCGACAGCCGTGGCGTGCCCTACGTCATCGTGCGCGGCCGTCGTGGCGGCAGCGCCATGGCCGCCGCCGCCGTCAACGCCCTGGCCACGGAGATGGAGTGATGCGCAAGGGACGTCTGCTCGGCCTCGGTGTCGGCCCCGGCGATCCGGAGCTGATCACCTTGAAAGCCCTGCGCCTACTGCAGTCGGCGCCGGTGGTTGGCTACTTCGTGGCCAAGGCCAAGGCCAACAAGGGGCAGGGCGGCAACGCCTTCGGCATCATCGAGGCCCATCTCACCGCTGCGCAGCGCCGCCTGCCGCTGGTCTACCCGGTGACCACCGAGAAGCTGGCGCCGCCGTTGTCCTACGAGGATGTGATCGCCGACTTCTACGACACCTGCGCCGCGCAGATCGCCCTGGAGCTGGATGCCGGCCGCGACGTGGCGGTGATCTGCGAGGGTGATCCGTTCTTCTACGGCTCCTACATGTACCTGCACGACCGCCTGGCCGAGCGCTATGAGGCCGAGGTGGTGCCCGGCGTGTGCTCCATGCTCGGCTGCGCCTCGGTGCTGGGCACGCCGCTGGTGTATCGCAACCAGAGCTTGAGCGTGCTCTCCGGCGTGCTGCCGGAGGAAGAACTGGAGCAGCGCCTGCGCACTGCCGAGGCCGCCGTGGTGATGAAGCTCGGCCGCAACTTCGACAAGGTGCGCCGCGTACTGCAACGCCTCGGCCTGGCCGAGCGTGCCCACTACGTGGAGCGCGCGACCATGGACAACCAGCAGATAGTGCCGCTGGATGAGGTCGACCCGCTGGCCTCGCCGTACTTTTCCATGATCCTGGTGCCGGGGGAGAAGTGGCGTGGCTGAGTCGATGAATCCCGCCGCCATCGTCATCCTCGGCGCCTCGGCGCTGGCTACCGCACGCCGCGTGCAGCAACGCTACCCGCAGGCGCGCATCCACGGCCTGGCCGGGCGGGTCGACGAGGTCGATGAGAGCTACCGCGAATTCGCCGAACACCTGCGCGGCCTGTACCGCGCAGGCATGCCGATCATCGCCCTGTGCGCCGCCGGCATCGTCATCCGCAGCCTGGCTTCTGCCCTGGTGGAGAAGGGCATGGAGCCGCCGGTGCTGGCCCTGGCCGAGGACGGCAGCGCCGTGGTGCCGCTGCTCGGTGGCCTGGCCGGGGTCAATCGCCTGGCCCGCGAGCTGGGCGAGTGGCTGGCCGTGGCGCCCGCTATCACCACCAGCGGCGAGCTGCGCTTCGGCACCTGCCTGCTCGACCCGCCAGAGGGTTATGCCCTGGCCGACCTGGAGCAGGGCAAGCGCCTGGTCAGCGACCTGCTCGGCGGCGCGCGCCTGCGTGTCGAGGGCGAGGCGCCTTGGCTGGCGCAGGCCAACCTGCCGCTGCATGCCGAGGGCGAGCGTTGCCTGCGCATCGATGTGGCCGCCGCCAGTGGAGGCGATGCGCTGCTGATTCATCCGCGGCGGGTGCTGGCGCGTTGTGCCGAGCCTTCCGCCGAACGCGTTCGCGCCGCATTGGCAGACGCCGGTCTGGCCGAGGCGGCCCTGGCCGCGTTGCTGGTCGAGGGCGAAGGGCGTGCGTTGCCGTTCGCCGAGCAGGCGGCTGCCGAGCTGAAGGTACCGTTGCGCTTTATCGACTCGACGGCTGCGCTGCCGCCGGCCTGCTACGAGGCGCCGGGGCTAAATCTGCATCTGGCCGCAAGCCCGCAGATTGCCGCCGAGACAGGCCGCCCACGTGGCCGCCTCAGCGTGGTCGGAATCGGCCCCGGCTGCGCCGAGCTGCTGGCCCCGGCGGTGCGCCGCGCGCTGGACCAGGCCGAGGATGTGCTCGGCTACGAGACCTACGTGAGCATGGCCGGCCCCTATCGCGAAGACCAGTGCCTGCACGCCAGTGACAACCGCGAGGAGCTGCAGCGCGCCGCCCATGCCTTCGAGCTGGCCGCGCAGGGCCGCCGGGTGGTGATGGTGTCCTCCGGCGACCCTGGCGTGTTCGCCATGGCCGCCGCGGTGATGGAGGCGCTGGAGGCCTCCGGCGATGCTCGCTGGCAGGGCGTCGAACTGGAGGTGCTGCCCGGCATCTCCGCGGCCCTGGCTACCGCCGCCAAGGCCGGCGCGCCGCTGGGCCACGACTTCTGCCTGATCTCGCTGTCCGACAACCTCAAGCCCTGGACGGTGATCGAGAAGCGCCTGCAGCACGCCGCCGCCGCCGACCTGGCCATGGCCTTCTACAACCCGATCTCCAGGGCGCGTCCCTGGCAGCTCGGCCGCGCCCTCGACCTGCTGCGCCAGCACCGCGAACCGCAGACCCTGGTGGTGCTCGGCCGCGACATCGGTCGCCCGGCGGAGGCCCTGCGTGTGCTCACCCTTGGCGAGCTGACCCCGCAGCTGGTGGACATGCGCACCCTGGTGATCATCGGCTCCAGCCAGACCCGCCGCTTCCCGCGCCAGGGCGGCGGCGAGTGGGTGTACACGCCGCGCTGGTATCCGCAGGCCTGAGTTCAGGCCTCGGCGGCGCGCGCCTGGCGTCTGAACGCCGCCGGGCTGCTACCGAAGCGCCGACGGAACAGGCGACCCAGATGACTGGCATCGCTGGCGCCGATCTCGTCGGCGAGCAGCGCCAGGCCGTGGCTGGAGTTGAGCAGGCGCCAGCGCACGTGCTGCAGGCGTAGCTCCTGCCAGTATTCGTGTGCGGTCATGCCCTGGCTGGCGCGGAACAACCGGTCCAACTGACGCCGGCTGAGGCCGATGCCGGCGGCCAGCTGCTCGACGCTGCCGCCGGCCAGGCCGTGGCGCATCAGGGCGATGGCGCGGTCGACATGGCGTGCGCTGGCCAGGGTGGTGTCCAGCGAGCGTAGCGAGTGTTCGCCACTGCGCGTCTCGTCCACCAGCATGTCGGCCAGTCCCTTGAGCGCCCGCGTGCGCCCGCTGCCGCGGGCCAGCAGCTCCACCGCCAGGTCGATGGCGGCGGTGCCGCCGGCGCAGGAGATGCGTGCGCCGTCCAGGCAGTACAGGCGCTCGCGGGCCAGGCGCACGCGCGGGAAGGCGGCGCGGAACTCCGCCGCGTGGCGCCAGTGCACGGCCACCCGGTGGCCGTCGAGCAGGCCACAGGCGGCCAGGAGGAACACGGCATTGTCGATCGCCACCAGCTTCATCCCGGCGCGCACGGCCTGCTGCAGCAGCGGGCGGTACTGAGGTGCCAGCGCGGCGGTGGCCTCGGCGGCGCGCCCGCCGAACAGCACCAGGTAGTCATGCTCGGCCAGTCGCACGTCGGCCGGCGTGGCCTCGATGCGCACGGCCGCGCCGCTGCTGGAGGTGACATGGCCGGGCGCCAGGCCGAGCAGGGTCCAGGCGCAGTAGCGCTGGCGGCTGTAGTCCTCGTCGTCGGCACTGAAGCGCAGCTTGTCGAGGAAGCCGCCGAAGGGCAGCAGGGCGAACTCCGGCAGCGGCAGGAGGAGGAAGCGCAGGTCGGGCATGGGGTTGTCCAGATTCGTCTGCCAGATGTCCAGAATCTACCGCAGTCTGGCCAGCCGGTCTGCCTAGACTGGCCGCGTTTTCCGGAGATTCACCATGGCTTTCGACCTCTGGCTGATCTATCTCGTCGCCACCCTCGGCCTGGCCCTGACGCCCGGCCCCAACAGCCTGCTGGCGCTGACCCACGGCGGCCTGTACGGCGCCCGCCATGCGCTGGCCACCATCCTCGGCGGGGTGGTCGGTTTCAGCCTGCTGATCGCCCTGGCCATGTTAGGCCTCAGCGCGCTGCTCAAGGCCGCGCCGGCCGCGCTGCTGGCGCTCAAGTGGCTGGGCGGCGCCTACCTGGTGTGGCTCGGTGTGCAGCTGTGGCGCACCCCGGCGTTGCTGCCCGGGCTGGCGGTCGAGGCACCGCTGCCACCCGCCCATGCACTGTTTCGCCAGGGCCTGTTGTCGGCCCTGTCCAACCCCAAGGTGATCCTGTTCTACGGCGCCTTCCTGCCGCAGTTCCTCGATCCGCAGCGCTGCCTGCTCGGCCAGTTCGTGGTGATGGCGGCGACTTTCGCCGTGGTGGAGTTCCTGGTCGAGCTGGCCCTGGCCCTGCTGGCTTTCCGCGTGCGTCCCTGGCTGCAGCGTGGCGGGCGCGCCTTCAACCGCTGCTGCGGCCTGCTGTTCGTGCTGCTCGGCCTGGCCCTGCCGCTGGCCCGCTGAACCCTCAGGCCTTGAGCGCCTCGCCGATGGCGTAGAAGTGCCCACCGGCCACATGGTGCAGGCTGCGCCAGGCCGGGTCGGCCTCCTCGAAGTGCCAGCGGCCGTCGCGGAACACCCGCTCGTCTGCCCAGGCGCCGACTATCTCGCCGATGAACAGGTCGTAGGCATTCTGGTTGTGCGGCTCGGCGATCAGCTGGCAGGCCATCCAGGCTGAGCAGCCGGCGACGAAGGGCAGGTCGTGGCCGGGCATCTCGAACAGCTCGACACCGGCCTTGGCCAGCTTGTCCGGGTCGTCCCTGAGGCTGTGGCTGCCGACCGCGTTGGTCAGCTGCAGCTGGGCGGCGGTCGGTACCTGGATGACGAAGCGGCCGCTGCGTTCGAGCAGTTCGCGGGTGCGGGTGGCCTTGTCCAGCACCACGGTGAGCTTGGCTGGCGAGAAGTCGAGGATGCAGGCCCAGGCGGCGGCCATGACGTTGTCGACGCCTGCGTGGCGGGCGGAGACCAGGACGGTAGGGCCGTGGTTGAGGAGGCGATAGGCCTTGGCGAGGTCGACCGGTTTTTGCTGGGGATTCATGTCTGTTGCTCCGAACTGCGGGATGGGCCGATGCTCGCCTGCCGAGCCAGGGTTCGGCAATGGCCTGCGTGGTGCAACGGCAGGCCATTCATCTTTTGCCGGCAGCCCGGTCATGCTCAGGGCATCGTCCTGTGCCCGTGGTGCACTGATCGCCCAATCCCTCCCCATCGGCCTCGGCACGCCACATGCAGCTGAGCCCTGCATCGCGCATCATCGGGCTGAGCCAGTCCGGGCTATCAACCGATAGCTCCTCACACGCGGATACACCTTTCCGAACAGGGCCGCCCTGGGACTCGCATACCAGCTTCTCACGCGCACTCGGGTGGGCTGGCTAGCAGCTGCTCGCGTGCCTTGCCTGTGACGGAGGGAAGGGGGCCCGGAATGCCGGACGCGAATGATCTTAATCCGCGACCTGTTCCGCAGCGGTATCGGCGGCGGGGGCCTGGGTATGCTCTTTCGGCTTGGACTGCGCACGTCGCGCCTGTCCGCGCTGGCGCTTTACCTGCTGCTTCGCATGCAGCGCCTGGGCGGCCGTGACGGCACCGGCTACCTGGCCGTGCAAATCCAGGCGTGGCGCATTCTCCGTCATGCTTGCCCAGTAGCGACTTCCCCGGCACCAGGTGGCGAGGCCCAGCTTGAGCTGTTCGCTGGAGATGCCGAGGAGTTCAAGGTGTTGCTCGGCATCCTTGAGGATGCCTTCCTTGAGCGGAACCTTGGGGGCCGGATTGACCGGGAAGGCCAAGGGAAAGTGCTTCTGCAAGCGCCAGATCGCTTCTACCGCAGGATCTTGCTCACGAGGCTTGGCTTGCGGGGAAGACTTCCGCTTGTCCTGCTTCTTGTTATCAGTGGTTATCTGTGCCTTTTCAGCCCGCAAGCGATCGCGTAGCTCAGCTAGTTGCTCAAAACCCATTGTTCAGTTCGCCGCCTCGAGGTTGATTCGTGGCGCAAGGTTACCCTATGGCGTCTTTTGGCACAGCCTGATGGCTCATGGTATTTGACCGTTGCGGGCTGATAGGGGGGTAGGCGGCCTCTGGCCGGATAACGACGCCCGAGGATTGGCAGGGGCGATAGTCATCGGCCGATGGCTCGTGCTCGCGGCAGCCCCTCAGCCAAGTGCTGCCGACGAGAGCATCTAGACTTGGCAGACGGGGCTTATGTTCGCCTCCGGCTTGCCGTTAAACAAAAAGCAGAATTATCCGGATGGTTAGGAACCTAGATGCTCAATCTATTTCGTAAAAGATCTGCCTTGGATGTGATGGATGCTATCGAGCAGACGCAGGGGGTCATCGAGTTCGATCTTGACGGCAAAATAATTCGAGCCAACCAGAAGTTTCTGGGCTTGTTGGGCTATTCGCTCGACGAAGTGCGTGGCCGCCATCACAGCATCTTCGCCACCCCCGAATACGCCCGGAGCCCGGAGTACCGCGCCTTCTGGCAGGATCTGCGGGAAGGCAGGCCTCAGACTGGAGAGTTCAAGCGGCTCAGCAAAAGCGGGGAGCCTGTTTGGATTCAGGCAACCTACACCCCGATTATTCGTGGCGGCAGGGTCCAGCGGATCATCAAGTTTGCCACCGACGTTACCGCCCAGGTGATCGAGGGCGCCCGCATTCGCGCGCAGATGGAGGCCATCAATCGCTCACAGGCGGTTATCGAGTTCGGCCCTGACGGCACGATTCTCGAAGCCAACGAAAACTTCCTCAATCTGATGGGCTATTCCCTGGCAGAGATTCGCGGCAAGAAGCACCAGATTTTCGTCCGTGAGTCCGAGCGCACATCCAGGTCTTACGCCGAATTCTGGAACAAGCTGCGTGCCGGCAACTTCGAGACAGCCGAGTACGAGAGGATCACCAAGAGTGGCCGCCCTGTCTGGATTCATGCCACCTACAACCCCATTTGCAACTCCGATGGCGAGGTTGTGCGAGTCATCAAATTCGCCAATGACATCACCGCCGAGGTTTTGCGCAATCAGGAGTTCAAGCTGCTCTCCCTGGTCGCCAACGAGACCGACAACTCCATCGTCATCACCAACAAGGATGGCTTCATCCAGTATGTGAACCAGGGTTTCACCAAGCTCACCGGCTACAGCCTGGATGAAGTGGTGGGGAAGAAACCGGGTAACTTCCTGCAAGGGCCGGCCACTGACATGCAAACCGTCGCGCAGATCAGGGATGACCTGCGTAACAATCGCCCCATTTACAACGAGATCCTGAACTACGGGAAAACGGGCGAGCATTACTGGATTTCGCTGGCGATCAATCCCATTTTCAACGCTGCGGGTGAGGTCGAGCAGTACATCTCAATCCAGGCGAATATCACCCAAACCAAGGAGCTGTCCCTTGAGTCGGAAAAGCGCTTTGAAGCTATCAGCGTCACCAATGCCGTAGCTGAATGGGGAACAGATGGCTTGATGTACTCGGCCAACGGTTACCTGGTCCAGCACCTGGGTTTCCAGCAGGCATCGGAGCTGCTGCGCCTCAAGCTCAACCTGCGCGATATCCTGGGCGGCGAAGTCTTTTCGAGGCTGCTCAAGGGTGAGCAATACGCTGGCGGTTATACGATCCCGGGCAAGGATGGGCGCTCCATCCAATTCAGCGGGGCCGTCTGCCCAATCACCGATTCGGTTGGCAGGATTCAGCGCCTGGTCAGCTACGGCATCGACGAGCAGGCCAAGCATGATGCCTCGCTGGTCACGGATCGCGAGATGCGCCTTGTACAGGAGTCGAGCACCCAGATCGCCAACATCATCGCAACGATCAACTCGATCACCCAGAGAACCAACCTCCTGGCCTTGAATGCCGCCATTGAGGCGGCCAGGGCCGGTGAATCCGGACGCGGCTTCGCCGTGGTCGCCGATGAGGTTCGCAAGCTCGCCCAGCAGTCCGCCGATTCGGCAACAGAGATCACTCAGCTGGTTACCGAAAGCACCGAGCGGATCGACCGCTTGAGCGCCTCCCTGAATGCCTTGCTGTCCTCATCGTAGAGGCTGGCTCTTGCGCCTATGTGCCTATCGTCTCATCTGGCTTCTGATCTGGCCGCGGCGACCAACTGAATCGCACAAGCTTTGGTAGCCATTGGATGGTTGCTTCTGGCCTTACCGCTCTAGGAACGGCGCTGTCGGCAGTCGTGCTAGGGCCGTTCACGCCTGCGCGGGTCCGCTCCTGCGCAACAGGTAGCTATCCATGATCCACCCATTCCGCTCCCGCGCCTGCGCGCGCGTCGCCGCAATCCGCTCCGCCACCTCATCCAGCGCCCCGGCAATCAGGATCTCGTCCGCCGTACCAACGTACGCCCCCCAGTAGATCTGCAGGCCCTGGCCGACGAAGTGCAGGTAGGTGTCCCTGGCGTCGAGCATCACCGCCACGCTGTCCACGCCCAAGGGCCAGCCCTCGGCGAGCAGGCGGCCGGTGGTGATTTCCACGGCGCGGCCGATCTGGTTCAGCGGTATGCGGTGGCGGGCGGTGAGGGCCTGCAGGCTGGTGATGCCGGGGATCACATCGAAGCTCAGGTCGCTGCGCGCGCTAGCGATGGCCTCGACGATGCGGATGCTGCTGTCGTACAGCGAAGGGTCGCCCCAGACCATGAAGGCGGCCACTTCACCCTCTTTCATCTGCTCGTCGATCAGCTGCTCGAACACCGCCTGCTTGTCGCGGTTCAGCTCGTCCACGCTGGCGCGGTAGTCGGCGGCGTCGCGCTCGCGTTCCGGTTGTTGGCCTTCGGCGAAGCGTGGGCTGTGGCCACCCAGGAAGCGCTCGCAGATTTCCCGGCGCAGGGCGTTGAGCTTGTGTTTGGCCGGGCCCTTGTCCATCAGGAAGATCACATCGCTGCGGCGCAGGGCCTTGAGCGCCTGTTGGGTGATGTAGTCCGGGTCGCCGGCGCCGATGCCGACCAGCAGCAGTTCTTTCATGGTCTGTTCCAGATAGGCGCGCGGCTCGGCGCCAGTTCGTCGATATGGTGGTAGTCGGCGCCCAGCGCGTCGGCCAGCTGGCGGGCGCGGCCGAGGCGGATGGGCGCGCGCTCGATGTCCAGCAGCAGGGCGGGGCAGGGTAGCGCGGTAAGTTTCGGCCAGTCGCGCAGGCGGCCGTCGGTGAGCAGCAGCAGACGCTGTTGTTCGCCTGGTTTGTGGCGTTGCCGGCGCAACAGCCAGGGCCTGGCCAGCTGCAGGGCCTCGATGACCGGGGTGCCACCGCCGGCGCCGAGCTGGTCCAGCCAGGCGTGCAGTTCAGGCGATGCCTTCTGCCCCTGCCACAGCCAGCGCGGTCGGGCACCACCGGCTTCGAGCACGGCCAGGCGCGCGCGCTGGCGGTAGGCGCTGGCGAACAGCTCGGCGAGCAGGCCCTTGGCCTGGGCCAGGGCGCCATGCCGACGGGTGCTGGCCGAGGCATCGACGATCACCAGCCACAGCTCGCCGGGGCGCAGGCGGCGGGCGTGCCAGTGCAGGTCGGCGCGGCTGCGTGGGCGGCCCTGGGCGAGGGTTGCCGGCCAGTCGATACGCGTGGGCGTGCCAGTGCCGCGTGCGCCGCTGCGTCCGCCTTGGGCCTGGCCGGGTAGGGGGAGGGCATCCGCGCCTGGGGCCTGGCGCGGGCGGATGCTCAGGGCTTTTTTGGCCAGGTCGGCGGCTCGCGCCGTTCGCCGACCGCCACGGACTGAGGTGGCAGGGCGCCCCACTGGCCTTCACCCTGCTCCTGCTGCGAGGGTTGCTGGGCCTGGTTCGATGCCGGCGGCTGGCTGGCGGGCGGTGGCGTGTGTTCGCGGCGGCGATGGGCGAGGACGAAGGGCTCCAGGGCGTCGATGTCCTGCGCCTCGATGCGGATGGCGCCGCGCCAGGCGGCGTGGGCGCGGGCGCCGCGCAGCCACACCAGGTCGGCGCGCAGGCCGTCCACGGCGGCGGCGAAGCAGCGCTGGGCGATGGCGTCCAGGCTGGCGTCGTCCAGCGCGATTGCGCTCAGGCGTTGGCGGGCATCCCTACAGCGCTGGCGCAGGGCGGCCTGCTCGGCCTGCCACTGGGCGAGGAAGGCTGCCGGGGTGTCGTCGAAGGCCAGGCGGCGGCGGATGATCTCGGCGCGCTGGGCCGGCCCGGGAGTGCCGCCGAGCTGCACCTTGAGGCCGAAGCGGTCGAGCAGCTGCGGGCGCAGTTCGCCTTCCTCGGGGTTCATGGTGCCGATCAGCACGAAGCGCGCCGGGTGGCTGTGCGACAGGCCATCGCGTTCGATGTGGTTGATGCCGCTGGACGCCACGTCGAGCAGCAGGTCCACCAGATGGTCGGGCAGCAGGTTGACCTCGTCGACATAGAGCACGCCGCCGTGGGCGTTGGCCAGCACGCCGGGGGAGAAGCGCACGCGGCCCTCGCCGAGCGCGGCATCCAGGTCGATGCTGCCGACAATGCGTTCCTCGCTGGCGCCCAGCGGCAGGGTGACGAAGCGCCCGCCGTCGAGCAGGTCGGCCACGCCGCGCGCCAGGGTGGACTTGGCCATGCCGCGCGGGCCTTCGATCAGCACGCCGCCCAGAGCGGGATCGATGGCGGCCAGACACAGGGCCAGCTTGAGCGCGTCGGCGCCGACGATGGCGGCGAGAGGGAAATGGGGTGCGGTCATGGCAGGTAGCCCTTGGACAGAGAAGCTCGATGTGGGCCGGATAAAATCCGGGTGGTGCAATCCCGGATTGCATTCGGGCCACGGGGTGGAAGGCTCATGATTCCTCCGCATCCAGCAGCAGGTTTTCCAGCTGCGCCCGGTACTCGCCGGGCTGCTGCCAGAGGCCGCGCTGCTGGGCTTCCAGCAGGCGTTCGAGCATGTCCTGCAGGGCGCCGGGGTTGTGCTGCTGGACGAAGTCGCGGGTGTCCTTGTCCAGCAGGTAGGCATCGGCCAGCAGGGCGTACTGGTGGTCGTCGACCAGCTCGCTGGTGGCGTCGAAGCCGAACAGGTAGTCGACCGTGGCGGCCAGCTCGAAGGCGCCCTTGTAGCCGTGGCGCTTCATCCCGGCGATCCACTTGGGATTCACCGCGCGAGCGCGTACCACGCGGCCCAGTTCTTCCTTGAGCGTGCGAATGCGTGGGTTGTCCGGCTGGCTGCTGTCGCCGAAGTAACTGGCGGCCTTGGCGCCGCGCAGGGTCTCGACCGCCGCCAGCATGCCGCCCTGGAACTGGTAGTAGTCGTTGGAATCGAGGATGTCGTGCTCGCGGTTGTCCTGGTTGTGCAGCACCGCCTGCAGCTGCTGCAAGCGTTCGGCGAACTGCGCGCGGGCCGGCAGGCCCTCGGCGCCCTGGCCGTAGGCGTAGCCGCCCCAGTTCAGGTAGACCTCGGCAAGGTCGGCGCGGGTCTGCCACAGGCGTTCTTCCACCGCGTTCTGGATGCCGGCGCCATAGGCACCCGGCTTGGCGCCGAAGATGCGCCAGCCGGCCTGGCGGCGTGCCTCGACCGGCTCCAGCCCCTGGTCCTGATGGGCCAGGGTTTCCTGCCAGACGCGCGCGGCCAACGGGTTCATGTCCTCGGGTTCGTCCAGCTCGGCCACGGCCTGCGCGGCCTGGTCGAACAGGCGGATCAGGTTTGCGAAGGCATCGCGGAAGAAGCCTGACACGCGCAGGGTCACGTCCACCCGCGGGCGGCCGAGTTGCTCCAGCGGCAGCACCTCGATGCGCTCGACCCGCTGGCTGCCGGGCTGCCATACCGGACGCACGCCGAGCAGGGCCAGGGCCTGGGCGATGTCGTCGCCGCCGGTGCGCATTGTTGCCGTGCCCCATACCGACAGGCCCAGGCGCTGCAGGTGTTCGCCCTCGTCCTGCAGGTGGCGTTCGAGCAGGCGCTCGGCGCTCTGTACCCCGATGCGCCAGGCTGTGGGGGTGGGCAGGTGGCGTACGTCCACCGAATAGAAGTTGCGCCCGGTGGGCAGCACGTCCAGGCGTCCACGGCTGGGTGCGCCGCTGGGGCCCGGCGGCACGAATCGGCCCTGCAGGGCGGCGAGCAGGCCGTTCATCTCTGCAGCGCCGCAGCTGTCCAGAAGCGGGGCGATATGGCTGCGCAGCTCGTTCAACACTGCGGCGCTGGCCGGGCCGGGCGCGGGCGAATCGGGCTGCTCGATCAGTTGCAGGGCGAGCAGTTCCAGGCGCTCGCGGGTGTCGCCACGGCTGCGCCAGGGCTCAACGCTCAGGGGTAACAGGCAATCCGGGCGTGGTCCGTTCCAGGGTTCGGCCGGCTCGCCACCCAGCGGGTCGAAGTCCAGAGCCAGGTCCTGGGCCAACGCGCGCAACAGGCTGGCATGCCGGCCCTGGCCGTCGCCACGGGGGATGCGCACCAGGGAGAGCAGGGTGTCGCGACGCAGGCGCCCACTCGGCGATTCGCCGAAGCAGTGCAGGCCGTCGCGGATCTGCGATTCCTTGAGGTCGCACAGGTAGGCGTCCAGCTGTGGCAACCAGCTGTCCGGGTCGTCATTGACCTGCAGGCCCAGCTCGCGGTCGAGGCTGGCTTCGCGCACCTTGCGCTGGATTTCGCCGCGCAGCTCCAGGGCGCGGCGCGGGTCGAGCTGGCTGGCCTCGTAGTATTCGTCGGCCAGGCGCTCCAGATCGCGCAGCGGGCCATAGCTCTCGGCGCGGGTCAGTGGTGGCATCAGGTGGTCGAGGATCACCGCCTGCGTGCGGCGCTTGGCCTGGGCGCCTTCGCCGGGGTCGTTGACGATAAAGGGGTAGAGGTTGGGTAGCGGGCCGAGAATCGCACTCGGCCAGCAGGCCTCGGACAGGCCAACGCTCTTGCCTGGCAGCCACTCCAGGTTGCCGTGCTTGCCGACATGGATCAGCGCGTCGACGGCGAACGTGGTGCGCAGCCAGCAGTAGAAGGCCAGGTAGCCGTGTGGCGGCACCAGGTCCGGGTCGTGGTACACCGCCGCGGCGTCGAGTTGATAGCCGCGCGCCGGCTGGATGCCGACGAAAGTCAGGCCGAAGCGCAGGCCGGCGATCATCAGGCGGCCGCTGCGGTACATCGGGTCCTGTTCGGGCTGGCCCCAGCGCTCGGTCACGGCGCGCTGATTGGCCTCGGGCAGACTGGCGAACCAGTGCTGGTAGTCGTCCAGCGCCAGGCTCTGGGCGCAGGGGCGCAGGTCGAGATTGTCCAGATCGTTGGTCACACCGCCGAGCAACTGGTGGATCAGCGTGGTGCCGTCGTTCGGCAGTCCCTCAACCGGATAACCCTGCTGCTGCAGGGCGCGCAGGATATTCAGCGCGGCGGCCGGGGTGTCCAGGCCGACGCCGTTGCCGATGCGGCCGTCGCGGGTCGGGTAGTTGGCCAGGATCAGGGCGACGCGCTTGTCGGCGCTGGCCTTGGCGGCAAGCTGGGACCAGCGTCGTGCCAGCTCGGCGACGAAGTCCATGCCCGGCAGGTGCGGGCGATAGCGCACCACGTCGCTCTGGCTGCGTTCGCTGCGCGCGGCCACGCCCTTGAAGCTGATCGGCCGGGTGATCAGGCGACCGTCCAGCTCGGGCAGGGCGATATGCATGGCCAGGTCGCGCGGGCCCAGGCCCTGGGCGCTGGCCTGCCACTGCTCTTCGCTGTCCAGGGCGCAAAGCGCCTGCAGCACCGGTACGTCGCGGCGGAATGGCCGTTCCTGTGGCGCATCCGGGTTGGACTGGGCGAAGCCGGTGGTGTTGAGGATCACCGCCGCTTCGGCCTGGTCCAGCCAGGCCTCGGCCTGCGCCAGGCATTCGGCTTCCTTGAGACTGGCCACGGCAATCGGCAGCGGGTTGAGGCCCTGGGCCTGCAGGCGCTGGCAGAAGACGTCGACGAAGGCGGTATTACCGGCCTGTACCTGGGCGCGGTAGAACAGCAGCGCTGCCACCGGCTGGTCCGGCTGCCAGTCGGCGCGCCAGTGATCGAGGGTTGCCTCAGTATGGCGCGGGTGATGGATCAGCGTGCGCGGCAGAGTGCGCGGCTCGCTCCACGGATAATCGCGCTGCAGCCAGCGGCTGGCGATGCAGTGCAGCAGATGGCGCGCATTGTCCGCGCCGCCCTGGCGCAGGTATTGCCACAGGCGCTGGCTGTTCTCGCTTGCCACGTTGCTCAGTTCGCTCAGCTCGGGATCGGCGCGGTCGTCGCCCGGCACCAGGATGATGGTGGCGCCCAGGCGGCCCAGCTCGACCACACGTTCGATGCCGTAGCGCCAGTAGCTGACGCCGCCGTGTACCGAGATCAGGATGACCCTGGCGTGGCGCAGCACCTGCTCGACGTAGAAATCCACCGAAGCATGGTTGGGCAGCTGCGCCGGGCTGGCCAGGCGCAGGCTGGGGAAATCCGCGGGCAGCTCGCGCGCCACCTCGGCCAGCAAGGAGAGGTGCGAGTCACCGGTGCAGAGGATCACCAGCTCGGCCGGGGTCTGGCCGAGGTCGGCGATGCTGTCGGCCGGCAGGGTGACGCCGGCCTGGGCGCGGAGCAGGTGCATGTCAGCCGGCCAGTGCGGCCTTCAGCTCCGCCTCGATGGCGGTGCGGTCGAGGTCCTGGCCGATCAGTACCAGGCGCGTCTGCCGCGCTTCGTCTGCACCCCAGGCGCGGTCGAAGTGGCGGTCGAAGCGCTGGCCGACGCCCTGCACCAGCAGGCGCATGGCCTTGCCGGGGATGGCGGCGAAGCCCTTGACGCGCAGGATGCCGTGCTTGGCCACGGCGTCCTTGAGAGCGGCCAGCAGGCGCGCTTCCTCGGCTTCCGGCAGCACGACGTCGAAGGCGTCGAACTCGTCGTGGTCGTGGTCCTCGTCTTCCTCGTCATGATGAGTGCGTCGGCTGTCGATATGCAGCTCGGTCTCGCAGTTCAGGCCGAGCAGCACCTCCAGCGGCAGCTCACCGCCCTGGGCCTCGATCACCTTGACCGCCGGCGGCAGTTCCTCGGCCACTTCGGCGCGCACGGCGGCCAGTGCATCGGCATCCAGCAGGTCGGTCTTGTTCAGCAGCACCAGGTCAGCGCTGGCCAGCTGGTCGGCGAACAGCTCGTGCAGCGGCGACTCGTGGTCGAGGTTCGGGTCCTGCTGGCGCTGGGCGTCCACCTGCTCAGGGAAGGCGGCGAAGGTGCCGGCAGCCACGGCCGGGCTGTCGACCACGGTGATCACCGCATCCACGGTGCAGGCGGTGCGGATTTCCGGCCAGTTGAAGGCCTGTACCAGCGGCTTGGGCAGGGCCAGGCCGGAGGTTTCGATGAGGATATGGTCGAGCTCGCCGCGACGCGCCACCAGCTCACGCATCACCGGGAAGAACTCTTCCTGCACGGTGCAGCACAGGCAGCCGTTGGCCAGCTCGAAGATGCGGCCCTCGGCTTCTTCCTCGCTGCAGCCGATGGAGCACTGCTTGAGGATGGCGCCGTCGATGCCCAGCTCGCCGAACTCGTTGACGATCACTGCGATGCGCCGCCCGCCCGCGTGGCTCAGCAGATGGCGCAGCAGGGTGGTTTTGCCGGCACCGAGAAAGCCGGTGACGATGGTGACGGGGAGTTTGGCGAGAGTGTGCATGGCGGCCCTGCTGCGTCGGGAAAATGGACGGACGGGCAGGGCGGGGCTCCCGCAGGCGAGCGAGGGCCGAACACCACCGGATCACCCCGCCCGGTTGTCGAACACTTTCACGAGGCAGGTCTCCTGGCTCACGGCGTGAGGCCGAAAGCCTCCTGCGATCTCTGGCGAGATCATAGGGGGCTCGGGCTCTATCCTTCGCCTTCCCACCCGTCAGGGCAGTGGCATGTCGAAGGACGTCATCCGTTCACAGTTGCGGGGGCAGCCAGGGCATGAACCCTGTTCCCTCTTAGCTTCTTCGTCGGGCGAAGAAGAACCTCGGAAAGGGCGCAAGGCTACGCAGCGGCCGGAAAGCGGTCAACCGTGCGGTTGACCCGCATCGGCGCGCGTGCTGAGCTACGCGGCCTTTTGGCTCGCAGCGGGAGTGCCCATGCCGATTCGCCTGATTGCCGGGTTCGGCTGCCGGCGCGGTTGTCCGGTGGACGAACTGCAGGCGCTGCTGCAGCAGTGCCTGGCTGCCCACGGCCGGCAGCTGGACGAACTGGTCGGGCTGGCCAGCAGCGCGCACAAGCGTGACGAGCCTGGCCTGCAGGCCCTGGCCGAACGCCTGCGGCTACCGCTGGAACATGTGGCGGCCGAGGCGCTGCTGGCATTCGCCGGGCAGGCCGAGGCCAAGCCGCTGACCCAGCAAGTGGCCGGCAGCCCGGCGGTGGCCGAGCCCAGCGCTCTGGCCGCCGCCGCACGCCTGGGGCGGGCGCAGCTGCTCGGCCCGCGCCTGCGCAGCGCCAATGCCACCTGCGCCCTGGCGCGCATCGATTCGGAGCCCTGTGCATGACCGTCTATTTCATCGGCGCCGGCCCCGGCGACCCCGAGCTGATCACCGTCAAGGGCCAGCGCCTGATCCGCAGCTGCCCGGTGATCGTCTATGCCGGCTCGCTGGTGCCGGCGGCCGTGCTCGACTGGCACCAGGCCGAGCAGGTGGTGAATACCGCCGAACTGCACCTGTCGCAGATCATCGCGCTGCTGGCCGAGGCCCATGCGCGAGGCCAGGATGTGGCCCGCGTGCATTCCGGTGACCCCTCGCTGTATGGCGCCATCGGCGAGCAGATCCGCGAGCTGCGCGCGCTGAACATTCCCTTCGAGATCATCCCCGGGGTCACCGCGACCGCCGCCTGCGCGGCGCTGTTGGAGGCCGAGCTGACCCTGCCGGAGGTGGCGCAGACGGTGATCCTCACCCGCTACGGGCACAATTCGCCGATGCCGGCGGGGGAGGAGCTGGGCGCTCTGGCCAGCCACCGCGCGACCCTGGCCATCCACCTCGGCGTGCAGCACCTGCCGCGCATTGTTGACGAGCTGTTGCCGTACTACGGCCCCGACTGCCCGATCGCCGTGGTGTACCGCGCCAGCTGGCCCGACCAGGACTGGGTGCGCGGCACCCTGGCGGACATCGAGGCGCGGGTGGCGCTGAAAGGCTTTCGCCGCACCGCGCTGATCCTGGTCGGGCGGGTCCTGGCCACGGACGATTTCGCCCAGTCGGCCCTGTATGCCGAGGCAACGCGCCACCTCTATCGCCTGGACTGAGCCCGCGTGCGTCGGGCAACCTTCACGGCTGCAAGGGAGATCAAGCATGCGTGACTATCAATGGCTCCACGAGTACTGCCTCAACCGCTTCGGCTCGGCCGCGGCGCTGGAGGCGCGCCTGCCGCAGCCCCGCTCTGACGCCGAGCTGCGTGCGCTGAGTGACGATCGCTACCTGTCGCTGCTGGCACTGCGGGTGTTCCGCGCCGGCCTCAAGCACAGCCTGGTCGACGCCAAGTGGCCGGCCTTCGAGCAGGTGTTCTTCGGCTTCGACCCGGAGAAGGTGGTGCTGATGGGCGCCGAGCACCTGGAGCGGCTGATGCAGGATGCACGGCTGATTCGCCATTTGGGCAAGCTCAAGAGCGTGCCGCGCAATGCCCAGTTCATTCTCGATGTGCGCCAGGAAAAAGGCAGCTTCGGTGCACTGATCGCCGACTGGCCGGTGACCGATATCGTCGGCCTGTGGAAGTACCTGGCCAAGCACGGCAACCAGCTCGGCGGCCTGTCGGCGCCGCGCTTCCTGCGCATGGTCGGCAAGGACACCTTCATTCCGACCGATGATATGGTCGCCGCGCTCAAGGCCCAGGAGATCATCGACAAGGCGCCGACCAGCCAGAAGGACCTGGCCCTGGTGCAGGCCGCCTTCAACCAGTGGCACGCGCAGAGCGGCCGGCCGCTGTGTCAGTTGTCGGTGATGCTGGCGCATACGGTCAACCACTGACAAAGCCGCTTTGTGGCCCGAAGAGGCAACCCATGCAACAGGACATTCTCCGCGTCGCCCAGGCCATCCAGAACGCCGAGCGCATCCTGGTCATCAGCGGTGCCGGTCTCTCGGCCGACTCCGGGCTGCCGACCTATCGCGGCCTCGGCGGGCTGTACAACGGTCTGACTGCCGAGGGCCTGCCGATCGAGGCGGCGCTGTCCGGGCCGATGCTGCAGCGCGATCCGGCGCTGTGCTGGAAGTACCTGGCACAGCTGGGCGAAGCCTGCCTGGGTGCCGCGCCGAATGCCGGGCATGCCGCCATCGCCGAGCTGCAGCGGCGCAAGCCCGGTTGCTGGGTGCTGACGCAGAACATCGACGGCTACCACCGCGCCGTGGGTTCGCCGGTGGAGCGCCTGATCGAGATTCACGGCGAACTGGCGCCGCTGTACTGCCAGTCCTGCGGGGCCGAGGACCCGCAGCTGGCCGAGCACCTGCGCCGTCCGCTGCCGCCACGTTGTGCACAATGCGGGGGCGTGTTGCGCCCGCCGGTGGTGCTGTTCGAGGAGATGCTGCCCGAGGATGCCATTGGTCGGCTTTATGACCAGGTGCGCCAGGGCTTCGAGGTGGTGATCGCGGTGGGCACCACGGCGAGCTTCCCCTATATCGTCGAGCCGGTGCTGGAAGCCCGCAGGAACAAGGGTTTCACCGTGGAAGTGAACCCGCAGCACACCGATATCAGCCGCCTGGTGGATGTCCGTCTGTCGGGAAGGGCGTCAGACGTTTTGCCGGAACTACTGAGTCACATTTCCGGGCATTGAATTTGCAAATCACGTCGACAGACGGCATAGTCGCCCACCAATAAAAACCAGACAGACACGGTCGTGCCCATGCTCAAGCGCTTCGCACCCCTCGTGCCCATTGCACTCACAGCCCTGCTGGCGGCCTGCGCCAACCAGGCGCCGCAGTCCCAGATGGATCTGGCCCAACAGGAGCCACAGCCGCCGGTCGAGTACATGACCGACGAGCAGATGGCCGACTTCACGGACGATCAGCCCTACGAACTGCCCTCGCTGGCGGACAGCATCCTCAGCCAGGGGCTGTCGCTGGTCGGCACCAAGTACCGTTTCGGTGGCACGTCGATCAAGACCGGCTTCGACTGCAGCGGCTTCATCGGCTACCTGTTCAGGGAAGAGGCCGGTCTGCAGCTGCCGCGCTCGACCCGCGAGATGATCAACCTCGACGCACCGCTGGTCTCGCGTGACGAGCTGGAACCGGGCGACCTGATCTTCTTCAACAACCGTGGTCGCGGCCGCGTCAGCCACGCCGGCATCTACCTGGGCGATGACCAGTTCATCCATTCCAGCAGCAGCCGCAGCGGCGGCGTGCGCATCGACAGCCTGGAAGACAGCTACTGGAAGCGCAGCTACATGGAAGCCAAGCGCGTGCTGGCCCTGGCTCCGGAGCAGTCGGGCGCCGCCCCCGCAGCGCTGCATCGCTGATCCGCCATGGGCGTGGGCCTTGCGCCTACGCCCATGAGCCGGCAGAGTAGGGCGCATCCCGGCCAGGACGCCCGCCCATGCATTTCACGGCTCGCCTTTCCCTGCTAGCCCTCGCCGCGCTGCTCACCGCCTGCGCCGGCAACCCTCCCGCCGAAGAACCCAGCAACCCCTTCCCGATCGTGGATGGCAGTGCCGACGACGTGCTGATCAGCGCCATCGGCCTGGTCGGCACGCCGTATCGCTACGGCGGCAATACCCCGGAGAGCGGCTTCGACTGCAGTGGCCTGATCGGCTACGTCTACCGCAACTCGGCCGGCATCGCCCTGCCGCGCTCGACCCGCGAAATGATCCATGTGCGCGCGCCCAGCGTCGGGCGTGACCAGCTGCAGAGCGGCGACCTGGTGTTCTTCGCCACCAATGGCGGTGGCCAGGTCAGCCATGCCGGCATCTACGTCGGCGAGGGGCGCTTCGTGCATGCGCCGTCCAGCGGCGGCACCGTGCGCCTGGACTACCTGAGCCAGACCTACTGGCAGAAGAGCTACCTGGGCGCCAAGCGGGTGCTGGCCGCCCGTCAGCTGGCGCGCCAGCCATGACCAATCGCACGCTGAATCTCGACGACGCCCTCTACCAGTACCTGCTGGATGTTTCCCTGCGCGAGTCGCCGCTGCTCAAGCGCCTGCGCGAGGAAACCGCGCAGCTGCCCATGGCGCGCTGGCAGATCGCCCCCGAGCAGGGCCAGTTCATGGCCCTGCTGGTGCAGCTGACCGGCGCCCGCCGGATCCTCGAGATCGGCACCTTCACCGGCTACAGCGCGCTGTGCATGGCCCAGGCCCTGCCGGCGGACGGTCGCCTGATCTGCTGCGACCTGCCCGGCGAGTACAACGCCATCGCCGAGCGCTACTGGTACGAGGCGGGTGTGGCCGAGCGCATCGAGCTGCGCTTGGCGCCGGCGCTAGAGACCCTCAATGCGCTGGAGCGCGGCGGCCAGGCCGAGAGCTTCGACCTGATCTTCATCGATGCCGACAAGGCCAACTATCCGGTGTACCTGGAGCATGCCCTGGTGCTGGTGCGCCAGGGCGGGCTGATCCTGTTCGACAACGTGCTGTGGAGCGGCCGGGTGCTGGAGCCGAACCCGGAAAGCCAGGACACCCGCGCCATCCAGGCGCTCAACCGCGGCCTGCGCCGCGACACGCGCATCGACCTCAGCCTGCTGCCGCTGGGCGATGGCCTGACCCTCTGTCGCAAGCGCTGAGGCCATGGCCGAGCCGATCCGCCTGCCGCCGCAGCCGGAGGCCTGCGAGCTGTGTGCCCGCCGGCTGCCGCTGACCCGCCATCACCTGATTCCCAAGGCCCTGCACGACAAGCCTTATGTGCAGAAGCGCTTCGCCAGGGCCGAGCGCATCACCGCCACCCTGTGGGTCTGCCGCGCCTGCCACAACCAGATCCACCGGCTGTTCGACGAGAAGGAGCTGGCGCTGACCTACAACAGCCGCGAGGCCCTGTTGGCCGACGAGCGCCTGCGCACCTTCGTCGCCTGGCTGGCGAGCAAGCCGGCCGGTTTCACCCCGCGCTTCTGAGCACGCGTTGACGCTCCCGCCCCCAGCCTCTACCCTGCGCGCCTGCAACAGGTGCCCCCGCCATGCGTGGCCGAGGGGTGAAACAGGGAAGCCGGTCCATTCAAGCCGGCGCTGCCCCCGCAACGGTAGGTGAGACAAGGGTCGCCTACGCCACTGTGCCTTGGCACGGGAAGGCGCGACCCGCAGGCCAATGGCCTGGCTCACGAGCCCGGAGACCGGCCTGTCGCGCTTCCACGGCATTGCGGCGGGCTTTGCGGGTGGGCAGGGCCTGCGGCCCTTCCTGCGTGCGTCCGTCTTCTGCCTTTCGACACCCAATGCCTGGCCCCTGGGCCGGACAGGAGAGCGGCATGGCCGAATCGGCAGAACGCGACGCCCGCCACCAGGCGCGCATGCAGCGCAAGAAAGCCCTGATCGACGCGAAGATCGCCCAGGCCCAGGACGAGTACGGCCTGCTGCTGGTGCATGCCGGCAACGGCAAGGGCAAGAGCAGCTCGGCCTTCGGCATGGTCGCCCGCGCCCTCGGCCACGGCATGAAGGTCGGCGTGGTGCAGTTCATCAAGGGCGCCGCCAGCACCGGCGAGGAGGCCTTCTTCCGCCGCTTTCCCGATGAGGTGCAGTGGTTCGTGATGGGCGAGGGCTTCACCTGGGAGACCCAGGACCGCCAGCGCGATATTGCCATGGCCGGCGAGGCCTGGCAGGTGGCGCAGCGCCTGCTGGCCGACGAAGGCATCGGCCTGGTGGTGCTGGACGAGCTGAACATCGCCCTCAAGTATGGCTACCTGCAGTTCGACCAGGTGCTCGCCGACATCGAGGCGCGGCCGCTGCTGCAGCACGTGGTGGTGACCGGGCGCGGCGCCCTGCCGGAGCTGGTCGAGGCGGCGGATACGGTGACCGAGATGGCGCTGGTCAAGCATGCCTTCAAGGCCGGAGTGAAGGCGCAGAAGGGGGTCGAGTTTTGACTCGCTACCCTCTCCCCAGCCCTCTCCCGCACGCGGGAGAGGGAGATATGAGCCTGAAGCTTTCGCGTACTACTCCCCTCTCCCATTTATGGGAGAGGGGCCGGGGGAGAGGGCAATGACCACTCGCAGTTGCTCGGCCCTGCTGATCGCCGCGCCTGCCTCCGGCCAGGGCAAGACCACCGTCACCGCCGCCCTGGCACGCCTGCACCGCCGCGCCGGGCGCCGCGTGCGGGTGTTCAAGTGCGGCCCGGACTTCCTTGATCCGATGATTCTCGCCCGTGCCAGCGGCGCGCCGGTGTACCAGCTGGACCTGTGGATGGTCGGCGAGGACGAGTGCCGGCGTCTGCTCGGGCAGGCGGCGCAGGAGGCCGACCTGATTCTTATCGAAGGGGTCATGGGTCTGTTCGACGGCCAGCCCTCGGCCGCTGCCCTGGCGCGCCGTTTCGGCATACCGGTGCTCGGGGTGATCGACGCCGGCGCCATGGCCCAGACCTTTGCCGCCCTGGCCTACGGCCTGGCGCATTTCCAGGCCGATCTGCCGTTCGCCGGGGTGCTGGCCAACCGCACCGGCAGCGAGCGCCACAACGGCATCCTGCAGGCCAGCCTGCCGCCCTCGATCCGCTGGTTCGGCGGTCTGCCGCGCTCGGCCGCACTGGAGCTGCCACGCCGCCACCTGGGGCTGATCCAGGCCGAGGAGCTGGCCGACCTCGATGCGCGCCTGGACGCCGCCGCCGATGCCCTGCTGGCCAGCGCCGGCGAGGTGCTGCCCGAGGCGGTGAACTTCGCCGCCGCGGACGACCCGTGCATCGAGCCGCTGTTGGCCGGTGTGCGCATCGGCGTGGCGCGCGACACCAGCTTCGCCTTCCTCTACCAGGCCAACCTCGACCTGTTGCGCGCGCTGGGCGCCGAGCTACGGTTCTTCTCGCCGCTTGCCGATGCGGCGCTGCCGGATGTCGATAGCCTCTACCTGCCCGGCGGCTACCCCGAGCTGCACCTGCAGGCGCTGGCCGATAACCGGCCAATGCTGCGGGCCATCCGCGCGCACCATGACGCCGGCAAGCCGATCCTCGCCGAGTGCGGCGGCATGCTCTATCTGCTCGAGGCCCTGACCGACAAACAGGGCGCCAGCGCCGAGCTGCTCGGCCTGCTGCCCGGCAGCGCGCGCCTGCAGCCGCGCCTGGCCGCGCTGGCCCTGCAGCAGGTGGAGCTGCCGGAAGGGGCCCTGCGCGGGCATACTTACCACCATTCCGTGCTGGACTGCGCCCTGGCGCCGCTGGCCCGGGGCGTTTGCCCGAATGGCAAGCCGGTGGCCGAGGCGGTGTACCGCCTGGGGCGCCTGACCGCCTCCTACATCCACTTCTACCTGCCGTCCAACCCACGGGCGGCGGCCGAGCTGTTGCTGCCATGACCGACCACGCCTTCAGCCCCGAGGAACGCGCCGCGGTGTACCGCGCCATTGCCGAGCGCCGCGACATGCGCCATTTCGCCGGCGGCGAGGTAGCCCCGGAGCTGCTGGCCCGGCTGCTGCAGGCGGCGCACCAGGCACCGAGCGTCGGCCTGATGCAGCCCTGGCGCTTTATCCGCATCACCCGGCCCGAACTTCGGGACGCCATCCATGGCCTGGTCGAGGCCGAGCGTGTGCGTACCGCCGAGGCCCTGGGCGAGCGCAGCGACGAGTTCATGCGGCTCAAGGTCGAGGGCATTCGCGACTGTGCCGAGCTGCTGGTGGCGGCCCTGATGGACGGTCGCGAGGCTCATGTGTTCGGCCGTCGCACCCTGCCGCAGATGGACCTGGCCTCGCTCGCCTGCGCCCTGCAGAACCTCTGGCTGGCGGCGCGTGCCGAGGGGCTGGGGATGGGCTGGGTGTCGCTGTTCGATCCTGTCGCCTTGGCCGAGTTGCTCGGCATGCCGGCGGGTAGCCAACCGGTGGCGGTGCTCTGTCTGGGCCCGGTGAGCGAGTTCTACGACAAGCCGATGTTGGTGCAGGAAGGCTGGGCCCGCGAGCAGGCGCTGGACGAACTGGTGTTCAGCGACCGCTGGGGGCAGCGCTCGTGAGTGTCGCACTGTCCGCCCTGGCCGGCGTCGGCCTGGACGCCTGGCTCGGCGAGCCGCGGCGCTGGCACCCGCTGGTGGGCTTCGGCCACCTGGCGCAGCGCATCGAGCAGCGCCTCAACTCGGGCGGGCGCGGCTGGCGCAGCCATGGCGTCAGCGGCTGGTGCCTGGCGGTGCTGCCGCCGGTGCTGCTGGCCTGGCTGTTGAGCCTGAGCAGCCTGGGCTGGCTGGTCGACATCCTTGTGCTGTATTTCGCCCTCGGCCTCAAGAGCCTCGCCCAGCATGCGCTGCCGGTGGCGCAGGCGCTGCGTCTGGGCAATCTCGACGAGGCGCGCCGCCGCGTCGGCTACCTAGTCAGCCGCCGCACCAGCGAGCTGGATGCCTGCGGCGTGGCCCGCGCCGGCACCGAGTCGGTACTGGAGAATGGCGCCGATGCGGTGTTCGCCTCGCTGTTCTGGTTCGCCGTGCTGGGCGCGCCGGGCGTGCTGCTGCACCGCCTGAGCAACACCCTGGACGCCATGTGGGGCTATCGCAACGAGCGTTTCGAGCGCTTCGGCTGGGCTGCGGCGAAGATCGATGATGTTCTGAACTATGTGCCGGCGCGGCTGGTGGCACTGACTTACGCGCTGCTGGGGCGCTCGCGCGAGGCCCTGCGCTGCTGGCGGCGCCAGGCGCCGCAGTGGGACAGCCCCAACGCCGGGCCGGTAATGGCCGCCGGCGCCGGCGCGCTGCAGGTGCAGCTGGGTGGTTCGGCCATCTACCACGGCGTCGAGGAGCAGCGCCCGCAGCTGGGCGAGGGGGCACCGGCGCAGGCGCGCGATATCGAGCGGGCGCTCAACCTGGTCTACCTCGGTGTGCTGCTGTGGCTGGTTGGGCTGGCCATCGGGGAGTTGTACCTTGCTTGAGCATGGCGGGCGGTTGCGCGCGGCGGCGCAGCGCTATGGCATTGCCGTGGCGGACTGGCTCGATCTGTCCACCGGCATTGCGCCCTATGGTTGGCCGCTGCCGCCGATCCCGGCCGACGCCTGGCAGCGCCTGCCGGAGCAGGACGATGGCCTGGAAGCGCTGGCCCGCGATTACTACGGCGCCGCCGCTCTGCTGCCGGTGGCCGGCTCGCAGGCGGCGATCCAGGCCTTGCCGCGCCTGCGCCACCCCGGCCTGCGGGTCGGCGTGGTGTCGCCAGCCTATGCCGAGCACGCATTGGCCTGGCGCCGCGAGGGGCATCTGGTACAGGAGCTGAGCGAGGGAGCGGTGGAGCGCTCGCTGGAGCGCTTCGACGTACTGCTGGTGATCAACCCGAACAACCCCAGCGGCCGGCTGATCGAGCGCGAGCGCCTGCTCCGCTGGCATGCGCGCCTGGCCGAGCGCGGGGGCTGGCTGGTGGTGGACGAGGCGTTCATGGACTGCACGCCGCAGCACAGCCTGGCCGCCGAGAGCCAGCGGCCGGGCCTGATCGTCTTGCGCTCGTTCGGCAAGTTCTTCGGCCTGGCCGGCATCCGCCTGGGCTTCATCCTGGCCGAACAGGCGCTGCTCGATCACCTCGGCGAGCAGCTCGGCCCCTGGACCGTCAGCGGTCCGGCTCGTGCGGTGGCCAGCACCTTGCTGGCCGACAGCCAGGGCCAGCAGCGCCAGCGTGAGCGCCTGTCTGCCGACGGTCTGCGCCTGGCCGTGCTGCTCAGTGCCCATGGTCTGGCGCCGGCCGGTGGCACGGCGCTGTTCCAGCTGGTCGGCCACCCGCACGCGGTCGGGTTGCACGGCTACTTCGCCCGGCGCGGCATCCTGTTGCGCCTGTTTGCCGAGAGCCGCTGCCTGCGTTTCGGCCTGCCGGCCGACGAGGCTGGCTGGCAGCGCCTGGAGCAGGCGCTGCAGGAGAGACCCGCATGGCCACTCTGATGATCCAGGGCACCACCTCGGATGCCGGCAAGAGCACCCTGGTGACCGCCCTGTGCCGCTGGCTCAGACGCCAGGGCGTCAGCGTGGTGCCGTTCAAGCCGCAGAACATGGCGCTGAACAGTGCGGTGACCGCCGACGGCGGCGAGATCGGCCGCGCCCAGGCGGTGCAGGCCCAGGCGGCGGGGCTGGCGCCGCACACCGACATGAACCCGGTATTGCTCAAACCCAACTCTGATACCGGCGCCCAGGTGATCATCCAGGGCCGCGCCATCGGCAACATGCATGCGGTGGCCTACCACGACTACAAGCAGGTCGCCCGCGCGGCGGTGCTCGAGTCCCACGCGCGCCTCGCCGCGCAGTACCCGGTGGTGATGGTGGAGGGCGCCGGTTCGCCGGCCGAGATCAACCTCAGGGCCGGCGACATCGCCAACATGGGCTTCGCCGAGGCGGTGGACTGCCCGGTGCTGCTGATCGCCGATATCGACAAGGGCGGGGTGTTCGCCCACCTGGTCGGCACCCTGGAGCTGCTCTCGCCGAGCGAGCAGGCGCGGGTCAAGGGCTTCGTGATCAACCGCTTCCGCGGCGACATCGCCCTGCTGCAGCCGGGGCTGGACTGGCTGGAAGCGCGTACCGGCAAGCCGGTGCTCGGCGTGCTGCCGTACCTGATGGACTTCCACCTGGAGGCCGAGGATGCGGTGCAGGTGCTGCAGCCGGACAAGGGCCGCGAAGTGCTGCGCGTGGCGGTGCCGGTGCTGCCGCGCATCAGCAACCACACCGACTTCGACCCGCTGCGCCTGCACCCGCAGGTGGATCTGCAGTTCATCGGCCCCGGCCAGGCGATACCACCGGCCGACCTGATCATCCTGCCCGGCTCGAAGAGCGTGCGCGCCGACCTGGCGCGCCTGCGCGAGCACGGCTGGGACGCCGCCATCGCCCGCCACCTGCGCTACGGCGGCAAGGTCCTCGGCATCTGCGGCGGGCTGCAGATGCTCGGCAGCCGCATCGACGATCCCCACGGTCTGGAAGGCCCGGCCGGCAGCAGTGCGGGTCTCGGCCTGCTCGACTACGCCACCGTGCTGGAGCCGGAAAAGCAGCTGCGCAACGTGCGTGGCCGTCTGGCCCTGGATGATCTGGAGGTCAGCGGCTACGAGATCCATGCCGGGGTCAGCGCCGGCCCGGCATTGGCCACGCCCGCCGTGCGCCTGGACGATGGCCGCAGCGACGGCGCCCTCAGCGCCGACGGCCAGGTCATGGCCACCTATCTGCACGGTCTGTTCGAGGCGCCGGCCGCCTGCGCCGCGCTGCTCGCCTGGGCGGGCCTGCGCGAGGCGCGGCAAGTGGATTACCATGCGCGCCGCGAACGTGACATCGAGCGCCTGGCCGACCTGGTCGAGGCGCACCTGGATACCCGCCTGCTCCGCGAGCTGTGCGGCCTGTAAGGGGCAAACCATGCTCGAACTGATCCTCGGCGGCGCCCGCTCCGGCAAGAGCCGCCTGGCCGAGCGGCTGGCCACGCAGAGCGGCCTGGCCGTGACCTACATCGCCACCAGCCAGGCGCTGGACGGCGAGATGAGTGCGCGCATCCAGCACCACCGCCAGCGCCGTCCGGCCGACTGGGGCCTGGTGGAGGAACCCCTCGAACTGGCTCGCGCCCTGCGCGACAATGCCGCCCCCGGCCGCTGCCTGCTGGTCGACTGCCTGACCCTGTGGCTGACCAACCTGCTGATGCTGGACGACGACACGCGTCTGGCCATGCAGCGCGATGCCTTTCTCGAGGCATTGGCCGAGCTGCCCGGGCGCATCATCCTGGTCAGCAACGAGACTGGCCTGGGCGTGGTGCCGCTGGGCGAACTGACCCGGCGCTATGTCGACGAGGCCGGCTGGCTGCACCAGGCCGTGGCCGAACGCGCCGAGCGGGTGCTGTTCACCGTCGCCGGCCTGCCCATGCTGCTCAAAGGAGAGCCGCTATGACCGCTTCACCCTGGTGGCAGCAGACCTGTCGCCAGCCCGATGCCGCCGCCGAGGCCGCTGCTCTGGCGCGCCAGGCGCAGCTGACCAAGCCGCGCGGCGCCCTCGGCGCGCTGGAGGCGCTGGCTGTGCGCCTGGCCGCCCTGCAGGGGCGCGAGAAGCCCGCCATCGACCAGCCGCACCTGACGCTGTTCGCCGGCGACCACGGCGTGGTCGCCGAAGGCGTGTCGGCCTACCCGCAGGCGGTGACCGCGCAGATGCTCGGCAACTTCGTCGCCGGCGGCGCGGCGATCAGCGTGTTGGCCCGCGAGCAGGGCGTGCCGCTGCGCCTGGTCGACCTCGGCACCATCGATACCGCGCTCGAATTGCCCGGCGTGCGCCACCTGCGCCTGGGCGCCGGCACCGCCAACTTCGCGCTGCAGCCGGCAATGACAGTGGCGCAGTGTGCGGCCGCCCTGCAGGCCGGTCGCGACACCCTGCAGCAGATACTGGCCGAGGGCTGCGACCTGTTCCTGGCCGGCGAGATGGGTATCGGCAACACCAGCGCCGCCACGGCCCTGGCCTGTGCCCTGAGCGATCTACAGCCGGCGCAGCTGACCGGCCCCGGTACCGGCCTGGACGGCGCCGGCGTGGGGCGCAAGCTGGCCGTGATCGAACGTGCCCTGGCCCTGCACCGCGAACACCTTGCGGACCCCGCCGAGGCTCTGCGCCGGGTCGGCGGCTTCGAGCTGGCGGCGCTGGCCGGTGCCTACCTGGCCTGCGCCCAGGCCGGTGTGCCGGCGCTGGTCGACGGCTTTATCTGCACGGCCGCCGCGCTGTGCGCCGTGCGCCTGAACCCCGGTGTGCAGCCCTGGCTGCTGTTCGCCCATGCCGGCGCCGAGCCGGGCCACGCCGCGCTGCTGGCCGAACTGGATGCCGTCCCGCTGCTCGACCTCGGCCTGCGCCTGGGCGAGGGCAGCGGCGCGGCGCTGGCGCTACCCCTGATCAAACTTGCCTGCGCGCTGCATGGCGGCATGGCTACCTTTTCTGAAGCCCTGGTTGAGGACAAACAATGACGCTTTCCCTGGACATGTTGCGCCACGGCGTAACCGATGGCGGCCCCGGTTTCCGTGGCAGCAGTGACGACGCCCTGACCGAGCAGGGCCGCCAGCAGATGCAGCTGGCCCTGGCCGGCAAAGGCGGCTGGGACCTGGTGATCAGCTCGCCACTGCAGCGCTGCGAGAGCTTCGCCCGCGAGTTTGCCGAGGCCAATGGCCTGCCGCTGCGCATCGAGGCCGACCTGCGCGAGCTGCACTTCGGCGCCTGGGAAGGGCGCAACTCGGCGCAGGTGCTGCTCGAGGACCCGGAGGCGCTCGGCCAGTTCTGGAACGATCCCTATCACTTCACCCCGCCCGAAGCCGAGCCGGTACGTGACTTCGCCGCACGCGTGCTCGGCGCCGTCGAGCGCCTGCAGGCCGAGCTGGACGGCCAGCGCGTGCTGCTGGTGACCCACGGCGGGGTGATGCGCCTGCTGCTGGCGCGCGCGCGCAACCTGCCGGAAAACCAGCTGCTGCAGGTGGAGGTGGGCTACGGCGCACTGCACGGCCTGCAGGTCGAGCCCGGTCTGCAACTGACCGAAGCCTGATGCTGCCGACGCCCGCGCTGATCGCCCTGCAGTTCCTGACCCGCCTGCCGGTGCGCCTGCCCGGCATGCCGGAGCCCGAGCAGATCGGCCGCTCGCTGCTCTGGTATCCGCTGGTCGGGGTGCTGCTCGGCGGCCTGCTGCTGGCGCTGCACGGGTTGCTGGGTGATACGCCGGCGTTGCTCCAGGCGGCCATCCTGCTGGCCGTCTGGGTTGGCTTGTCCGGTGGCCTGCACCTGGACGGCCTGGCCGATACGGCCGATGCCTGGATCGGCGGGCATGGTGATCGCCAGCGCACGCTGGACATCATGAAGGACCCGCGCAGCGGGCCGATCGCCGTGGTCGTGCTGTTGCTGGTGCTGCTGCTCAAGTTCGCCGCGTTGGTGGTGTTGCTGGGGCAGGGCGCCTGGGCCGGTCTGTTGCTGGCGCCCTGGCTGGGCCGGGCGCTGCTGCCGCTGCTGCTGCTGACTACCCCTTACGTGCGTGCCGGTGGCCTGGGCGCCGCGCTGGCCGAGCATCTGCCGCGCCAGCCACTGCCGTGGGTTTTGGCCGTACATGCTCTGGCCATGCTGCTGCTCGGCTGGAGCGGCCTGCTGGCCCTGGGCGCCGCCGCGCTGGCGTTCTGGCTGCTGCGCCGCGCCTTCGTCGCGCGCCTGGGCGGCACCACCGGCGACACGGCCGGGGCCCTGGTCGAGCTGGGCGAGTGCGCGGTGCTGCTGGGCCTGGCGCTGCTCGGCTAGGCGGTCGCCGCCGGCCGGGGTGTATACTGCGCGGCGCCCGCCGCACGGTGGGCGGCAGTTTCCGCGGGATCACGAGTCCGGCGGCTCTTTCGACAGACAGGTGACCCCATGCCTTGCACTTGCCTTGCCCTCCGCCAGCCCCGGAGCCTTCGCTGATGTCCGAGCATCTGCACACCGGCCCGCTCAAGCGCGGCCTGAAGAATCGCCATATCCAGCTGATCGCCCTCGGCGGCGCCATCGGCACCGGCCTGTTCCTCGGCTCGGCCGGGGTGCTGCAGAGCGCCGGGCCGTCGATGATCCTCGGCTACGCCATCGGCGGCTTCATCGCCTTCCTGATCATGCGCCAGCTCGGCGAGATGATCGTCGAGGAGCCGGTGGCCGGCTCCTTCAGTCACTTCGCCCATAGTTACTGGGGGCCGTTCGCCGGCTTCCTCTCCGGCTGGAACTACTGGGTGCTCTACGTGCTGGTGGGCATGGCCGAACTCACGGCGGTGGGCAAGTACGTGCAGTACTGGTACCCGGAGATTCCCACCTGGGCCACGGCGGCGGCCTTCTTCGTGCTGATCAACCTGGTCAACCTGGTCAACGTCAAGGCCTTCGGCGAGACCGAGTTCTGGTTCGCCATCATCAAGGTGGTGGCCATCGTCGGCATGATCCTGCTCGGCGGCTACCTGCTGCTCAGCGGCGCCGGCGGCGAGCAGGCCAGCGTCAGCAACCTGTGGAGCCATGGCGGCTTCTTCCCCAACGGGGTGTCCGGGCTGGTGATGATGATGGCCATCATCATGTTCAGCTTCGGCGGCCTGGAACTGGTCGGCATCACCGCCGCCGAGGCCGACCAGCCGAAGACGGTGATCCCCAAGGCGATCAACCAGGTGGTCTACCGCATCCTGATCTTCTATATCGGCGCGCTGACCATCCTGCTGTCCCTGTACCCCTGGGACGACCTGGTCAAGACCCTGACCAGCGGCGGCGATGCCTACGGCAGCAGCCCCTTCGTGCAGATCTTCTCGCTGATCGGCGAGGACACCGCCGCCCACGTGCTCAACTTCGTGGTGCTGACCGCCGCGCTGTCGGTCTACAACAGCGGCGTGTACTGCAACAGCCGCATGCTCTACGGCCTGGCCGAGCAGGGCGATGCGCCCAGGGCGCTGATGAAGGTCAACGCGCGGGGCGTGCCGGTGCTGGCCATCGGCCTGTCGGCGGCGGTGACCCTGCTCTGCGTGCTGGTCAACTACCTGGCGCCGCAGAGCGCGCTGGAGCTGCTGATGTCGCTGGTGGTGGCCTCGCTGGTGATCAACTGGGCGATGATCAGCTACTCGCACCTGAAATTCCGTAAGGCCATGCGTGCCAAGGGCGTGGAACCGAGCTTCAAGGCCTTCTGGTTCCCCTTCGCCAACTACCTGTGCCTGGCCTTCGTGCTGTTCATCCTCGGCGTGATGCTGATGATCCCGGGCATCCAGGTGTCGGTGTACGCCATCCCGTTCTGGATCCTGTTCATCTGGGTCTGCTACCGCATCAAGCTGGCGGCGGCCAGGAGCTGAGCGGATCACCTGGAAAAAAGCCCGGCATTGCCGGGCTTTTTGCATTCAGGGCTGCTGGCTCAGGGTGTTGGCCCAGCTCAGCAGCTGGATCGGCTCGCCCTCGTCCCAGATGCGTTGCCAGAGGGTCAGCAGGTGCTGGGGTTCGCCACGGCTGAAAGGCAGGCGCTCGACCTGCGGCAGCGGTTGCCAGCGGCCGTCGCGGCGCTCGGCAAAGACGAAGCGGAAGGGGTGGAAGCCGGTCATGCCCAGGCGCAGGTCGGTCACGATCAGCCGGTCGCCGATCTGGTCGTAGCGCAGCACGCCGTGGGTGAACCACTGCAGGCGCTGGTGCTGCGGCGAGTGGCGCAGCACCCTGGCCAGCTCGGCGCCGCGGGGAATGCGCTCCAGGCGCGGCGGCGCGTCGTCCAGCCAGCCGACTAGGGCCTCGTGGTAGTCGTTGCCCTCTATGACGATGACCCGCCACAGCAGGCTGTTGAACGGCGTCGGCGTGCTGAACAGGGCCTCGGCCTGGATACCGCGCTGGGCCAGCACCTGCTCCACACGCTGCTCGGCCATCCACTTGCCGGCGACGCTGAAGCCCAGGTACAGGCTGGACAGGCACAGTGCCGAGATCGCCAGCCACTGCGGCCGATCGCGCAGGCCGCGCCACAGGCCGACGCCTACCGCCACCAGCAGCGGCAGGGTGTACAGCGGATCGATGATGAACACCGAGGACCAGGCCACCGGCGGCGGGGTGAAGGGCCACAGCAGCTGGGTACCGTAGCTGGTGAATGAGTCCAGCAAGGGGTGGGTGATCAACACCAGCCACAGGGTCAGGAACAGTCGTCGCGCCGAATAGCCGGGGTTGGGACGCAGCTTGCGGATCAGCAGGGTCAGGACCAGGGCCAGGGCGCTGAGCACCAGCAGCGAGTGGCTGAAGCCGCGGTGGTAGGTCATGTCGGCCACGGCGTCGCCGTAGTCGATGACCACATCGAGGTCCGGCAGGGTGCCGAGCATGGCGCCGTAGAGCAGGGCGCGGCGGCCCTGCCAACGGCCGAGCAGGGCGCCCTGGAGGCTGGCGCCGAGTACCGCCTGGGTGATCGAGTCCATGTCGTCGCTCGCGGGGGGAAGTCCAGGCGGCTAACTTAGCGCCGCCTGCGGCGGGCGGCAGCCGGGAAATTCCGACGAAAGATTTCAGCCGCCTGCGGGGGTAAAGTGTGCGTATGCAACAGAGGAGCCTTGCGATGCATCCCCGCGTACTGGAAGTCACCGAGCGCCTGATCGAGCGCAGCCGCGCCACCCGCCAGCACTACCTGGCGCTGATCGCCGCGGCCGCCGCCCAGGGGCCGCAGCGCGGCAAGCTGCAATGCGCCAACTTCGCCCACGGCGTGGCCGGTTGCAGCAGCCACGACAAGCAGACCCTGCGCCTGCCGGATGCGGCCAACGTGGCCATCGTGACCGCCTACAACGACATTTTGTCGGCGCACCAGCCCTACGAGCGCTTTCCCGCGCTGATCAAGCAGGCACTGCACGAGGTCGGCTCGGTCGGCCAGGTGGCGGGCGGGGTGCCGGCCATGTGCGACGGTGTGACCCAGGGCGAGGCGGGCATGGAGCTGAGCCTGGCCAGCCGCGAGGTGATCGCCATGAGCACCGCCGTGGCGCTGTCGCACAACATGTTCGATGCCGCGCTGTGCCTGGGCGTGTGCGACAAGATCGTTCCCGGCCTGCTGATCGGCGCGCTGCGCTTCGGCCACCTGCCGACCCTGTTCGTGCCGGCCGGGCCGATGCCTTCGGGTCTGTCGAACAAGGACAAGGCCGCCGTGCGCGAGCGCTTCGCCGAGGGCAAGGCCAGTCGCGACGAACTGCTCGAGTCGGAGATGAAGGCCTACCACGGCCCCGGCACCTGCACCTTCTATGGCACCGCCAACACCAACCAGATGCTGATGGAAGTGATGGGCCTGCACCTGCCCGGCGCCTCCTTCGTCAACCCCGGCACGCCGCTGCGCGACGCCCTGACCCGCGCGGCGGCGCAGCAGGCGGCGCGCCTGACGCGCCAGGGTGGGCACTACCTGCCGCTGGGGCAGCTGGTCGACGAACGCTGCCTGGTCAACGCGGTGGTGGCGCTGCACGCCACCGGTGGCTCGACCAACCACAGCCTGCACCTGCCGGCCATCGCCCAGGCCGCCGGCATCCAGCTGACCTGGCAGGACATGGCCGAGCTGTCCGAGGTGGTGCCGACCCTGGCCCACGTCTATCCCAACGGCAAGGCCGACATCAATCACTTCCATGCCGCCGGCGGCACCGCGCTGCTGATCCGCGAGCTGCTCGACGCCGGCCTGCTGCACGAGGATGTCGCCACCGTGGCCGGCTCTGGCTTGCGCCGTTATACCGAGGAACCCTTCCTCGACGGCGAGCGCCTGGTCTGGCGCGCGGGCGCCACGGCCAGCCTGGACGAGAGCATCCTGCGCCCGGCGGCGCGGCCGTTCTCCGCCGAGGGCGGCCTGCGTCTGCTCCAGGGCAACCTGGGGCGCGCAGTGATGAAGGTCTCCGCCGTGGCTGCGGAGCATCAGGTGGTGGAGGCACCGGCGCGGGTGTTCCATGACCAGGCCGAACTGGCCGCCGCCTTCCAGGCCGGCGAGCTGGACCGCGACCTTGTCGCCGTGGTGCGCTTCCAGGGCCCGCGCTGCAACGGCATGCCCGAGCTGCACAAGCTCACGCCGTTCCTCGGCGTGCTGCAGGAGCGTGGCTATAAGGTCGCGCTGGTCACCGACGGGCGCATGTCCGGCGCCTCGGGCAAGGTCCCTGCGGCCATCCACGTCTGCCCCGAGGCTTGCGATGGTGGCCCGCTGGCGCGCGTGCGCGACGGTGACCCGATTCGCGTCGACGGGCGCACGGGCGAGCTGCGTGTGCTGGTGGCGGCCGCCGAGTTCGCCGCCCGCGAACCGGTAGCGCCGCCGCCGCCGGCCATCGGTAGCGGTCGCGAGCTGTTCGCCTTCATGCGCGCCGGGTTCAGCAGCGCGGAGCAGGGCGCCAGCGTGTTCTCCGCCAGCCTGTCGACGCTGCAATGAGCCTGGCATCGCTGCAGATGCCGCTCGGCGTGCCGGGCTACCAGTACGACAGCGCCGCGCAGATGGCCGAGGCCCTGGCGCAGCGCATCGCCGAGGCCCTGCGCCAGGCGCTGGGCGAGTGGGGGCGGGCGCTGTTGCTGGTCTCGGGCGGGCGCAGCCCCGTGGCCCTGTTCGAGCGCCTGGCGCGCGAGCCGCTGCCCTGGAAGCAGGTGTTGGTGAGCTTGGTCGATGAACGCTGGGTGGCACCCTCACATCCCGACAGCAACGAGGCGCTGGTGCGCCGTCACCTGCTGCAGGGGCCGGCGGCCGAGGCCTGTTTCGTCAGTCTGTACCAGCCTGCGGCGAGCCATGCGCAGGCCGCGGAGCGGGCCGAGGCTCGTCTGGCCGGGCTGCCACCGGCCGACGTGCTGCTGCTGGGCATGGGCGACGACGGCCATAGCGCCTCGCTGTTTCCCGGCAGCCCCAACCTTGCCGAGGCCCTGCGCGAGGACTGCCCGCACCGGCTGCTGCCGATGCTGGCGCCGAGCGCGCCGGTCGAGCGCCTGAGCCTGACCCTGCCCCCCTGCGCGCCGCGCGCCTGGCGCTGCTGGCCATTCAGGGCCAGCCCAAGCTGGCGACGTTGATCCGTGCCTTGCAACCGGGGCTGGCCGAGGCGCTGCCGATTCGCGCACTGCTGCGTCCGCCGTTGCAGATCCACTGGTGCCCGTAGCCCGAATGCAATCCGGGTAAGCAGGCGACTCCGCCCCCGGATTTCATCCGGGCTACAGGGTTCGCCGGTTATCCCCTCTCCCGTTTACGGGAGAGGGGCAGGGAGAGGGGCTCTGTGTCAGCGATCACCCTCTCCCCCGGCCCCTCTCCCATTGCTGGGAGAGGGGAGCCAGTGGCCCGGATGCAATCTGCGATGGGTTGACCCCTCGGTTAAAAATTTTTTCGTCCCCCTGTCGATCTGCTTGACTGTCGTTCGACCAATGGACAGACCCGCCGTGGTGGCGGGCGCCAATCAGGGAGAAAGACGATGCGATTCATGGTGATAGTCAAGGCCACCGAGGACTCCGAAAACGGCGTGATGCCCAGCGAGGAGCTGCTGGCGGCCATGGGCAGGTACAACGAGGAGCTGGTCGCGGCCGGCATCATGAAGGCCGGCGAGGGCCTGCACCCGAGCAGCCGCGGCGTGCGCGTGCGCTTCTCCGGCGCCAACCGCAGCGTGATCGACGGTCCCTTCGCCGAGACCAAGGAGCTGATCGCCGGTTTCTGGCTGTGGGAAGTGGCTTCCCTGGCCGAGTGCATCGAGTGGGTCAAGCGTTGCCCCAATCCCATGCCGGGCGACTCGGAGATCGAGATTCGCCAGATCTTCGAGGCCGAGGACTTCGGCGCCGAGTTCACTCCTGAGCTGCGCGAGCAGGAAGAACGCCTGCGTGCCCGCATCGCCGCGGAATAGGAGAGCGCGATGAACATCCATGCCTACCTGATCTTCGACGGCCGCTGCGCCGAGGCCTTCCACTTCTACGCCGAGGCCATCGGCGGCGAGCTGCAGCTGATGTCCTTCGCCGACAGCCCTGTCTGCGCTGACGTGCCGCCCGAGCACCGCGAGCGCACCATGCACGCCTGCCTGAGCCGCGACGGCCAGCTACTGATGGGCTCCGACACCATGCCGGGCCAGCCCTACGAGGGCATCAAGGGCTGCCACATCTCGCTGCAGGCCGAGGACATGGCGCAGGCCGAGCGCCTGTTCCAGGCCCTGGCGGCCGGTGGCCAGGTGCAGATGCCGCTGCAGCGCACCTTCTGGGCCGAGGGCTTTGCCATGCTCAGCGACCGCTTCGGCGTGCCCTGGATGATCAACTGCAGCGGCGACTGCCAGGTCTGAGCAAAGGCGGGGCGGCTTGCCGTCCCGCCGCGTCTGCACCGCTTTTTTGCGCCGCATCTGCTGCTTTCGCCAGGGGAGCGCGGCGCCTAGGCTTGTTCCAGCCACCACGAGGAGCCGCGCCATGACCCGCTTCGATTTCCAGGTGACCTGGGCCGACCTGGACTCCAATGCCCACCTGAAGAACTCGCGCTACCAGGACTACGCCGCCCAGGCCCGCTTCCTGTTCCTGGCCGGCGCCGGCTTCACCCCGCAGGCCTTCGCCGAGGCGAGGATCGGCCCGGTGGTGTTCGAGGACCGCATCGAGTACTGCAAGGAGTTGCGCCTGCTGCAGCCCTTCAGCGTGTCGGTACAGGTCGGTGCGCTGTCCGCGGACGGCAGCAAGTTCACCATGCTCAGCGAGGTGAACAACGCCAAGGGCGAGCTGTGTGCCCGCCTGACCACCAGCGGCGCCTGGTTCAGCCTGGAGACGCGCCGTGTCAGCGTGCCGCCGCCGGCGCTCAAGGCGGCCATGGAGGCAGCCGAGCGCAGCGAGGATTTCCGCTGGCTTTGACGCTATGCTGGGCGTCCATCCCTCGCGGCGCCCGCTGTCATGCTGGTGATTTCCAACTCCGTCCACCTGCCCGATGACGAGATCGAACTGAGCTTTATCCGCGCCCAGGGTGCCGGCGGGCAGAACGTGAATAAAGTCTCCAGCGCCGTGCACCTGCGTTTCGACAGCCAGGCCTCCTCCTTGCCGCCGTTCTACAAGGAGCGCCTGCTGCAGCTGCGCGACAGCCGCATCACCGCCGAGGGCGTGGTGATCATCAAGGCCCAGCAGTACCGCACCCAGGAGCAGAACCGGCTTGACGCCCTGGAGCGCCTGGCCGAGCTGATCCGCAGCGCCGGCAAGAGCGAGAAGGCGCGCCGCCCAACCAAGCCGACCCTGGGCTCGAAGAAGCGCCGCCTGGAGGGCAAGGCCAAGCGCGGGGCGATCAAGGCCGGGCGCGGCAAGGTGGACTTCTAGGGCCGCTCCGGCATAGCCTCGCAGCTAACTCCATCTCGCGAGCGAAAGGCCGGTCATGAGCGATCCCCTTCAGGCGGCGCAAGCCGACAGTGCCGTATACAAGACCCTGCTGGAGTCGACCCGGGCCATTCCCTGGAAGATCGACTGGCAGACCATGACCTTCGCCTATATCGGCCCGCAGATCGAGCAGCTGCTCGGCTGGCCGCAGCACAGCTGGATCAGCGCCAACGACTGGGCCGAGCGCATCCACGAGGAAGATCGCGACAAGGTGGTCAACTTCTGCATCGCCCAGTCGCAGTCGGGCATCGACCACGAGGCCGACTACCGCGCGCTGACCCGCGACGGCGACTACGTGTGGATCCGCGACGTGGTGCATGTGGTGCGCAACGCCGCCGGCGAGCCCGAGGCGCTGATCGGCTTCATGTTCGACATCAGCGAGCGCAAGCGCACCGAGGAGCAGCTGCTGGCGCTGCAGAAGCAGCTGGAGGAGTTCTCCTACAAGGACGGCCTGACCGGCATCAACAACCGACGCATGTTCGACTCGATCATGGAGATCGAGTGGAGCAACGCCCAACGCACCCGCCGGCCGCTGTCGCTGATCCTGCTGGATATCGACTTCTTCAAGCAGTTCAACGACCACTACGGGCATATCCAGGGCGACGACTGCCTGCGCCGCGTGGCCCTGACCCTCGGCCAGGCGGCGACCCGCCCGCGCGACTGCGTGGCGCGCTACGGCGGCGAGGAGTTCGTCCTGGTGCTGCCGGAAACCGATGCCCACTCGGCACAGAAGGTGGCCGAGCGTTGCCGTCGGCTGATCGGCCAGCTGCAGATTCCCCACGAGCAGTCCAACGTCGCCCCCCTGCTGACCATCAGCCTGGGGGTCGGCACCATAGTGCCGGAGGCGCAGGACTCGCCGCTGGCCTTCATCGAGGCGGTGGACCGCCTGCTCTACCAGGCCAAGCAGCAAGGCCGCAACCGCCTGCTGCATGGCCACTGTGGCAGCGGCGAGGCGGGGGCCTGCCAGGTGTAGGTGGTTAGTCGCCTGGCGGTGCGGCGGGTTGTGGCGGTGGAGGCCGGCCTGCAGGCTCAGAGTAGCCCGGATGCAATCCGGGGTCTTAGCGGCCTGTTTCCCGGATTGCATCCGGGCTACGGCCATGTGCCTGCGTAGGGCTTTTGCTCCCTCTCCCGTTTACGGGAGAGGGTTGGGGAGAGGGGCGTTCAGGCGCGCACCCAGCGTTGCCGCGTCCAGCCGCTCAGGGCGTCGACCGCGAACACCAGCACCAGCATGGCCAGGATCACCGTGCTGGCCTGCGCCTCCTGGAACAGGCTGAGGCTGACGTAGAGCATCTGCCCCAGGCCGCCGGCGCCGACGAAGCCGAGCACGCTGGCCATACGGATGTTGTTCTCCCAGCGGTACAGCGAGTAGGCCAGCAGCTGCGGGAACAGGTTGGGCAGGGTGCCGTAGCAGAAGGCCGCGAGCTGGCTGCCCCCCTGCAGGCGGATCGCTTCGGCCGGTGCCTTCGGGGTGTTTTCCAGCGCCTCGGCGAACAGCCGCCCGAGTACCCCCGCCGTATGCAGGGCCAGGGCCAGGGTGCCGGCATTCGGGCCGAGGCCGGCGGCCAGCACCATCAGCGCCGCCCACACCAGTTCCGGAATCGCCCGCAGGCCGTTGAGCAGCAAGCGCGTGACGCTCTGCGCCAGCAGGCCGAAACGCCCGGCCGCCGGCAGCGCCAGCAGCAGGCCGAGGGCGGCGGCGAGCAGGGTGCCGAGGGCCGACATGGCCAGGGTCTCCAGGGCGCCGCGGCCGATGGCGGCCAGGTGCCCGGCGCTCAGGTCCGGCTGCAGGAAGCGCACCACGTACTCGCCCATGTGCGCCAGGCTGCCGGCGCCGAACAGGGCGCCGAGGTCGAGCCCCAGGTAGGCGAAGGAGGCGATCACCGCCAGCACGATGGTGGCGACCAGCGCCAGGTTGACCAGCCGGCTCATGCCAGCCTCCCGCGCAGCAGGCGGCTGAGGCCATCGGCCAGCAGCACCAGCAAGAGGAAGGTCAGCAGCATGCTGGCCACCTCGCCGCCGGCGAACATGCGCAGCGACAGGTCGATCTGCTGGCCCAGGCCACCGGCGCCGACGAAGCCCATCACCACCGAGGCGCGGATCGCGCATTCCCAGCGGTACACGGTGTAGGACACCAGCTCCGAGGCGGCATTGGGCAGGATACCGTAGACGAAGGCGGCCAGCCGGCCGCTGCCGCCCTGCAACAGGGCGTGCATGGGGCGCTGGTCGACCGACTCGAAGATTTCCGCATAGACCTTGCCGAGCATGCCGGCGTAGGTGATGGCGATGGCCAGCACCCCGGCGGTGGGGCCGAGGCCGACGGCGCGCACGAACAGCAGGGCCCAGACGATTTCCGGGACGCTGCGCAGGAAGATCAGCAGGCCACGCACCGGCCAGCGCAGGGTTTGCCCCAGCGCACTCGGGCGACCACCGCGGGAAGCCGCCGACAGCGACAGCGCGCGGCTGGCGAGCAGGGCCGCCGGCACCGCCACCAGCAGCGCCAGGGCCATGCCGGCGGTGGCGATGGCCAGGGTCTGCAGGGTGGCTGCAAGCAGCAGGTCGAGGAACTCGCGGTTGTGCTGCGGCGGCCAGAAAGCGGCGACGAAACGGCCCATCTCGCTCTGGCTGTCGGCGGCCAGCAGCACGCCCAGGTCCAGTTCGGCGAGCTGGATGCCCGGCCACAGCAGGGCCACGGCCAGCAGTGTCAGCAACAGCCGGGGCAGGGCGGCCGGGTCGCGCGGGTGCGGTTTCAGCATCGCGGGATCTGCAGGTTCAGGGTCACCGTCGGCAGCGGTGGCGAGACCAGCTGCTCGTTGGCGTAGAGCGCATCGAGCAGCGCCTGGGTGACCTCGCTGGCCGGGCGGTCGAAGGCGATCTGCCCGTCGCGCACGCCGACGATGCGCGGGAAGTGCGCCAGGGCCAGCTCCACCGCATGCAGGCTGGCGACCAGGGTGGCGCCGTGCGTCTCGGCATGCCGACACAGCACGGCGAGGGTGTGGTCGGCCAGCACCGGGTCCATGGCCGACACCGGTTCGTCGGCCAGCAGCAGCTCGGGCGCCTGGTACAGCACGCGGGCGATGCCGACCCGCTGCAGCTGGCCGCCGGAAAGCTGCTGGCACTGGGCGAACAGCTTGTCGGCCAGGTCCAGGCGTGCCAGCACCTCGCGGGCACCGGCGATATCGCTGGGGTAGAGCAGGTTGAGCAGGCTGCGGCCCAGGCTCCACTGGCCGAGCTTGCCGGCCAGCACGGCGGTGACCACCCGTTGCCGCGGCGGCAGCGGCGGCGCCTGGTGGATCAGGCCGATGCGCGTACGCAGGCGCTGGCGGGCGCGGGCGTTCAGGCGCCAGGGATCGGCGCCCAGCAGCTCGACGGCGCCGCTGCTGGGTTGCAGCGCGCTGGCCAGCAGGCCCAGGAGGCTGGACTTGCCGGCGCCGGACGGGCCGATGATGGCGACCCGCTCGCCGGCGGCGATGGCCAGGTCCACGCCACGCAGGGCGTGGACCCCGTTGCCGTGCTGCAGGTGCGCGCCGGTCAGGCGCAGGCTCATTTCAGCAGGTCGGCGGCGCGGGCGGCGTCTTCGATGCCCTTGTAGTTCTCGGGCTTGGTCTCGATGAAGCGCGAGGCGGCCTGCAGGTCGAGGATCGCCTTGTGCTCAGGGTTGGCCGGGTCGAGGGCGAGGAAGGCGGCCTTGATCTTGGCGGTCAGGTCCGCATCGAGGGTGCCGCGCACGGTCCAGTTGTAGTCGTAGTAGGCCGGGGTGGTGGCGAACACCTTGACCTTGGTGGTGTCGACCTTGCCGGCGGCGACCAGCTTGTCCCACACGCTGGCGTTGAGCACGCCGCCGTCGACCTTGCCGGCCTGCACCCAGGCGGCGGTGGCGTCATGCGCGCCGGAGTAGCCGACGCGGCTGAAGAAGGCTTCCGGCTTGATCCCGTCCTGCAGCATGAAGTAGCGCGGCATCAGGCTGCCGGAGGTGGAGGACACCGAGCCGAAGGCGAAGCTCTTGCCCTTGAGGTCGGCCAGCGACTTCACGCTGGCGTCCGAGGTGATGAACTTGCTGGTGAACTGGGCGTCCTGCTCGCGCTGCACCAGGGGGATGGCATTGCCGGTCTTCAGGCGCACCTGAACGAAGGTGAAACCGCCCAGCCAGGCCAGGTCGATGCGGTCGGTGGCCAGCGCCTCGACCACCGCCGGGTAGTCGGCCACCGGGACGAACTCGACCTTCATGCCCAGTTCCTGCTCCAGGTAGGCGCCCAGCGGCTTGAACTTGCGCAGCAGTTCGGTGGGGGCTTCGTCGGGGATGGCGCTGACCTTCAGCACGTCAGCGGCCTGGGTCAGGGTGGCGGACAGGGACAGGGCAAAGCCGGCGGCGAGCGCCAGAGTACGCTTGAGCATGAAGATTCTCCGGTTCAATAGCGGAAAAGGTTCAGGCACCGGCCCGCGTGATGGCCAGCGCCCAGATGTTTAGGAGCGCGGCGATTATACGGGGGGCGAGCGCAAAGAGCAGCTTTGCTAGAATCCGCCGCCTGATTTCCCCGATGGCCGAGAGCGTGCGATGAGCGAACCCATCCGTCTGACCCAGTACAGCCATGGCGCCGGCTGCGGCTGCAAGATTTCCCCCAAGGTGCTGGAGGTGATCCTCGCCGGCAGCGGCGCACAGAACCTCGACCCGAAACTCTGGGTCGGCAACGCCTCGCGCGACGACGCGGCGGTCTATGCCCTGGACGAGGAGCGTGGGGTGGTGTCGACCACCGACTTCTTCATGCCGATCGTCGACGATCCCTATGACTTCGGCCGCATCGCCGCCACCAACGCCATCAGCGACATCTACGCCATGGGCGGCGACCCGTTGATGGCCATCGCCATCCTCGGCTGGCCGGTCAATGTGCTGCCGGCGGAAGTGGCCCGCGAGGTGATCCGCGGCGGCCGCGCGGTGTGCGACGCGGCCGGCATCCCGCTGGCCGGCGGCCACTCGATCGACGCGCCGGAGCCGATCTTCGGCCTGGCCGTGACCGGTGTGGTCGACAAGAAACACATGAAACGCAACGACACCGCCAGCGCTGGCTGCAAGCTGTATCTCTCCAAACCGCTGGGTATCGGCATCCTCACCACCGCCGAGAAGAAGGCCAAACTGCGCGCCGAGGATGTCGGCCTGGCGCGCGACTGGATGTGCACCCTGAACAAGCCTGGCGCGCGTTTCGGCAAGCTGGCGGGCGTGCAGGCGATGACCGACGTCACCGGCTTCGGCCTGCTCGGTCATCTGGTGGAGATGGCCGATGGCGCGGGCCTCACCGCTCAGCTCGATTACGCCGCCGTGCCGCGCCTGCCGGGCGTCGACTACTACCTGGCCGAGGGCTGCGTGCCGGGCGGCACCCTGCGCAACTTCGACAGCTACGGCGAGAAGATCGCGCCGATCTCCGAGGAACAACGCAACCTGCTGTGCGACCCGCAGACCAGTGGCGGCCTGCTGATTGCCGTCAGCCCTGAGGGCGAGGCCGAGTTCCTCGCCGTGGCCGCCGAGCTGGGCCTGAGCCTGGCGCCCATCGGCCAGCTGACCGCGCGACAGCGTTACGCGGTAGAGGTGCTGTGATGCGCGACAACACGGCCGACTACCGCGACATCTTCCTCAACGACTTGCCGATGATGGATATGCGCGCCCCGGTGGAATTCACCAAGGGCGCCTTCCCCAATGCCATCAGCCTGCCGCTGATGACCGACATCGAACGGCAGAAGGTCGGCACCTGCTACAAGCAGAAGGGCCAGCAGGCGGCCATCGAGCTCGGCCACCAGCTGGTGTCGGGCAAGGTCAAGGCCGAGCGCGTCGAGGCCTGGGCGGCCTTCGCCAGGGCCAACCCGAATGGCTACCTGTACTGCTTCCGTGGCGGCCTGCGCTCGCAGATCGTCCAGCAGTGGCTTGCCGACGCCGGCATCGACTACCCGCGGGTGATCGGTGGCTACAAGGCCATGCGTACTTTCCTGATCGAGACGCTCGACAGCGCGGTGGCCGAGTGCGACTTCGTCATCGTCGGCGGCATGACCGGCACTGGCAAGACCGAGGTGATCGCCGAACTCGACAACAGCATCGACCTGGAAGGCCACGCCAACCACCGTGGCTCCAGCTTCGGCAAGCGTGCCACCGGCCAGCCGGCGCAGATCGACTTCGAGAACCGTCTGGCCATCGACCTGCTCAAGCGCCGCGCGCGCGGCCAGCAGCAGTTCGTGCTGGAGGACGAGAGCCGCCTGATCGGCACCTGCTCGCTGCCGCTGTCGCTGCACCAGGGCATGCAGGAGTACCCGCTGGTATGGCTGGAGGACAGCGTCGAGGATCGCGTCGAGCGCATCCTGCGCGACTACGTGATCGACCTGGCCGCCGAGTTCCTCGCCGTGCATGGCGAGGAGCAGGGCTTCGCCCTGTTCGCCGCGCGCCTGCTGCAGAGCATGGACAACATCCAGAAGCGCCTGGGCGGCGAGCGCCATGCGCGTCTACGGGCCATCCTGGCGCAGGCACTGGACGAGCAGGCGCGCAGCGGCGCGGTGGACCTGCACCGGGCCTGGATCGAGGCGCTGCTGAACGAGTACTACGACCCGATGTACGTCTACCAGCGCGAGAGCAAGGCCGCGCGCATCGAATTCGCCGGCGAGCACGCTGCCGTGCTGGCCTATCTGCGCGACCGCGCATCACGGAGCAAGGCATGAAACTCAAAGACCACCCGGACGCCCTGGACTGCACCCTGTACCGCCCGGACGAGAACGACCCGGACGCCGAGGAACTGGAGCTGGGCGACGGCCACGTACTGTTCGAGGGGCCTTTCGCGGCGCCGGCCGAGTGGGATGCCGCCGAGCGCGAGGACTACTTCGACGGCAGTGACCCTGCGCTGTTCTTCACCGCCCGCATCGAGAGTCCGGCCAAGGCCGACAGCAACGACTTCTTCGTCGCCGAGCCCGGTGACTATGTGGCGGTGATGCGCGGTTTGCAGGTGGAGATGTACTACGTCTACGACCGCGCCGATGCCAGCTATGTGCTGATCCGCGACGATCAGCTGGACTGAGTGCCGCCCGTGATGAAAAACGCCGCCCTCGGGCGGCGTTTTCGTTCAGGCCTGACAGACCTTGGCGATGGCGCCGGCCAGGTAGTCCAGGCGCGCCTCGTTCATCCCCGCCACGCTGGCGCGGCCGCTGCTCACCAGGTACACGCTGAACTCGTCGCGCAGGCGTTGCACCTGGGCTGGCGTCAGGCCGGTGTAGGAGAACATGCCACGCTGCTCGGCGATATGCGCAAAGCGCTCGGCCAGGCCATGCGGACGCAGGGCCTCGACCAGGCCCGTGCGCAGGTCGGCTACGCGCCGGCGCATGGCATCGACTTCCGCTGCCCACAGGGCCTTCAGCTCGACATCGCCGAGAATCTCCGCCACCACCGCGGCGCCGTGGGATGGCGGCGTGGACCACAGGTTGCGCGCCAAAAAGGCCAGCTGGCTGCGAATATCGAGCAGCTTCTCGAGGTTATCCGCCCGCACGATCAGCGCGCCGGTGCGCTCGCGATAGAGGCCGAAGTTCTTCGAGCAGGAGCTGGTGACCAGCAGCTCCGGCAGTTCGGCGGCGAACAGGCGCACGGCCCAGGCGTCCTCCTCCAGGCCATCGCCGAAGCCCTGGTAGGCGAAGTCGATCAACGGCAGCAGCTCGCGTGCCTTGACCACCTCCAGCACGCGCTTCCAGTCGCGCGGGGCGAGGTCGAAGCCGGTGGGGTTGTGGCAGCAGGCGTGCAGCAGTACCACATCGCCCTTGGGCAGGTGGGCGAGGGCGGCGAGCATGGCCTCGACGTTGAGGCGGTTGTCCGCGCCGACATAGGCGTAGTGGCCGACCTTGAGGCCGCAGGCGGCGAACAGCGTCTCGTGGATCGGCCAGGTCGGGTCGCTGAGCCAGATGCCTCTACCCGGAAGATTCCTGGCGATAAATTCGCCGGCCAGGCGCAGGGCGCCGGTGCCGCCGGGCGTCTGGGTGGCGCCGAGCAGGCCATCGGCGAGCAGCGCGTTACCGTTGCCGAAGCATAGCTCCAGCAGGCGTTCGCCGAACTCCGGTGCGCCGTGGCCGCCGATGTAGGTCTTGCTGGTTTCGCCATCGATCAGGCGTTGCTCGGCCAGCTTCACGGCGCGCGGGATGGGCGTCAGACCGGAGGCGTCCTTGTATACGCCGACGCCCAGGTCGAGCTTGGCCGGGTTACCATCGGCGCGATAGGCGTCGAGCAGGCCGAGAATGGGATCGCCCGGCACCCGGGCGATGGCGGTGAAGTGGCTCACTTGCGCCCCTCGGCTGCGGCGGCCAGCACATCGGTGCGCGCGGCCATGATGAAGTCGTTGCGGTGCAGACCTTTCATCTCGTGGCTCCACCAGGTCACGGTGACCTTGCCCCACTCGGTGAGCAGGGCCGGATGATGGCCGACTTCCTCGGCGATGGCGCCCACCGCGTTGGTGAAGGCCAGGGCATGGCGGAAGTTCTTGAACAGGTACTGGCGCTCCAGCTCCATGTGGCCGTCGCGTACTTCGATGTTCCAGTCGGGGATCTCGCGGATCAGCGTGGCCAGCTCTTCTTCGCTGACATGGGGGGCGTCGGCGCGGCAGGCTTCGCATTGGGCTTGGGCAAGGCTGGTCATTTCGGGCTCCTTGGATAGTCGAGATCAGAGCATAGAAGGTGAGGGGCATCGATCAGCCCCCTCTCCCGCTTGCGGGAGAGGGGGCGGCCCGCGTAGGGAGAGGGTGATGTCAGGTTCGACCCTCTCCCCCAGCCCCTCTCCCATCAATGGGAGGGGGGAGTTAAAGCCTACGCCGCCTTGGGCGGGAACTTCGGCGCGTGCAGGCCGAGGGTCATGGCCTGTTGCACCAGGCCCATGATGTCCTCCTGGGCCAGCTGGAACAGGCGCTTGAGGTCCGGCAGGACGAAATACAGCGGTTGCAGGATATCGATGCGGTAGGGCGTGCGCATGGCCTCCAGCGGGTCGAAGGGCTGGTGCTCGGGCGCACCGGACAGGCTGTAGACCGTCTCCTTGGGCGAGGAGAGGATGCCGCCGCCGTAGATGCGTCGGCCCTGAGGCGTATCGACCAGGCCGAATTCGATGGTCATCCAGTACAGCCGCGCCAGGTACACGCGCTGTTCCTTGCTCGCGGCCAGGCCGAGCGTGCCGTAGGTGTGGGTGAATTCGGCGAACCAGGGATTGGTCAGCAGCGGGCAGTGACCGAAGATCTCGTGGAAGATGTCCGGCTCCTGCAGGTAGTCCAGCTCTTCCGGGGTGCGGATAAAGGTGGCGACCGGGAAGCGCTTGCTGGCCAGCAGCTCGAAGAAGGTCTGGAAGGGAATCAGCGCCGGCACCTGGGCCACGCTCCAGCCGGTGGTGGCGTTCAGCACCTTGTTGATCTCGCCGAGCTGGGGAATGCGATCGGCAGGCAGGCCGAGCTGTTCGATGCCGTCGAAGTATTCCTGGCAGGCGCGGCCTTCCAGCACCTTCATCTGCCGGGTGATCAGGGTGTTCCACACCTGATGCTCGCTGTCCGAGTAGTGGATGAAGCCGCTCTCGTCCGGTTGCCGAGCCACGTACTGCGTGCCTTTCATGCAGGTCTCCCGCTGGGCTGTTGTTTTTGTCTGGGACAAGGGATACCGCCGATGGCGCAACCTGAGGAGGGGCTGGCAACCGCGTCGAGGCAGCAGGTGTGGGTTTTTTCGTAAAGAATTGATTACGACTGTGTGGAAATGACAGATGGCGACCTTGTTGCTGGTCCTGGCTGTCACATATTCTTGACGAAAAATGACGGCCGCCTTGCGAAAACTCGGCCGCTCCCGCCCGACAATCAAAATTCAAGGGGCTCCGCGTGCGCATCAAAGTCCACTGCCAGAACCGCGTCGGCATCCTGCGCGACATCCTCAACCTGCTGGTCGACTACGGCATCAACGTCGCCCGCGGCGAAGTGGGCGGCGAGCAGGGCAACGCCATCTACCTGCACTGCCCGAACCTGATCAACCTGCAGTTCCAGGCGCTGCGCCCCAAGCTGGAGGCCATCCCCGGGGTGTTCGGCGTCAAGCGCGTCGGCCTGATGCCCAGCGAACGCCGCCACCTGGAGCTCAACGCGCTGCTCGGCGCGCTGGATTTCCCGGTGCTCTCCATCGACATGGGCGGCAGCATCGTCGCCGCCAACCGCAGCGCGGCGCAGCTGCTTGGCGTGCGCGTCGACGAGGTACCGGGCATGGCCCTGTCGCGCTATATCGAGGACTTCGACCTGCCCGAGCTGGTGCGCGCCAATAAGGCGCGGATCAACGGCCTGCGGGTCAAGGTCAAGGGCGACGTGTTCCTCGCCGACATCGCGCCGCTGCAGTCCGAACACGACGAGAGCGAGGCGCTGGCCGGCGCCGTGCTGACCCTGCACCGCGCCGACCGCGTCGGCGAGCGCATCTACCACGTGCGCAAGCAGGAACTGCGCGGCTTCGACTCGATCTTCCAGAGCTCCAGGGTGATGGCCGCCGTGGTGCGCGAGGCTCGGCGCATGGCGCCACTGGACGCGCCGCTGCTGATCGAGGGCGAGACCGGCACCGGCAAGGAACTGCTGGCGCGCGCGTGCCACCTGGCCAGCCCGCGCGGCCAGTCGCCGTTCATGGCGCTGAATTGCGCGGGGCTGCCGGAATCCATGGCCGAGACCGAGCTGTTCGGCTACGGCCCCGGCGCCTTCGAGGGCGCGCGCCCGGAAGGCAAGCTCGGCCTGCTCGAGCTGACCGCCGGCGGCACGCTGTTCCTCGACGGCGTCGGCGAAATGAGCCCGCGCCTACAGGCCAAGCTGCTGCGCTTCCTGCAGGACGGCTGCTTCCGCCGCGTGGGCAGCGACGAGGAGGTGTACCTGGATGTGCGGGTGATCTGCGCCACCCAGGTCGACCTGTCCGAGCTGTGCGCCAAGGGCGAATTCCGCCAGGACCTGTATCACCGCCTTAATGTGCTCAGCCTGCATATCCCGCCGCTGCGCGAGTGCCTGGACGGCCTGGCGCCGCTGGTCGAGCACTTCCTCGATTCGGCCAGTCGGCAGATCGGCTGCCCGCTGCCCAAGCTGGCGCCGCAGGCCTTCGAGCGCCTGGCCCACTATCACTGGCCGGGCAACGTGCGCCAGCTGGAGAACGTGTTGTTCCAGGCCGTGTCGCTGTGCGACGGCGGGACGGTGAAGGCCGAGCATATCCGTCTGCCGGACTACGGTGCGCCGCAGCCGCTGGGCGATTTCTCCATCGACGGTGACCTCGATGCCATCCTCGGCCGCTTCGAGAAAGCGGTGCTGGAGCGCCTGTACGCCGAGCATCCGAGCAGTCGCCAGCTGGGCAAGCGCCTGGGGGTGTCGCATACCACCATCGCCAACAAGCTGCGCCAGCACGGCCTGGGCAAGGAGTAAGGCTACGACCTTGGTGCAATGGCCACGTGGCGGGCGAGGGCGTACAAAGTGCGCATCCGGCTCCTGCGATACCCGGATGCGTTTCTGACATTCCTTCCCCGGAATGAATTGGCGGGCGACCCTAGGGTCGCCCTTTTTTTATGTCCGCCCCGCGTGCCGGTGCGGGGCGTCGTCGGCAGGGGTTCCCGGCGTTGCCGGGCACGCTTCTTCGCGGCCGAGACCATGGTCGTAGAGCGGTAAGACCATGGTCGAATGGCCCCACGGGGTGTCGGGGGATACAAAAGGCAGCATACAAAAACAACCGCCCCACCGAGGTATCCCCATGACTGCTGCTTCCCTCTATCCGGTCCGCCCCGAGGTGGCCGCCAACACGCTGACCGACGAAGCTACCTACAAGGCGATGTACCAGCAGTCGGTGATCAACCCGGACGGTTTCTGGCGCGAGCAGGCCAAGCGCATCGACTGGATCAAGCCGTTCACCAAGGTCAAGCAGACCTCCTTCGACGACCACCATGTCGACATCAAGTGGTTCGCCGACGGCACCCTCAACCTCTCGGCCAACTGCCTGGACCGTCACCTGGAAACCCGTGGCGACCAGATCGCCATCATCTGGGAAGGCGACGACCCGTCCGAGCACCGCGAAATCACCTACCGCGAGCTGCACGAGCAGGTGTGCAAGTTCGCCAACGCCCTGCGTGGCCAGGACGTGCACCGTGGCGACGTGGTGACCATCTACATGCCGATGATCCCGGAAGCGGCGGTGGCCATGCTGGCCTGCGCGCGCATCGGCGCCATCCACTCGGTGGTGTTCGGCGGCTTCTCGCCGGAGGCCTTGGCCGGACGCATCATCGACTGCAAGTCGAAGGTGGTGATCACCGCCGACGAAGGCGTGCGCGGCGGCAAGAAGGTCCCTCTGAAGAGCAACGTCGACGACGCGCTGACCAACCCGGAAACCGCCAGCGTGCAGAAGATCATCGTGGTCAAGCGCACCGGCTCGGCGATCAAGTGGAACCAGCATCGCGACATCTGGTACGAGGACCTGATGAAGGTCGCAGGCTCCACCTGCGCACCGAAGGAAATGGGCGCCGAGGAGCCGCTGTTCATCCTCTATACCTCCGGCTCCACCGGCAAACCCAAGGGCGTGCTGCACACCACCGGCGGCTACCTGGTGTATGCCTCGCTGACCCATGAGCGGGTGTTCGACTACCGTCCGGGCGAGGTGTTCTGGTGCACCGCCGACATCGGCTGGGTCACCGGCCACACCTACCTGATCTACGGCCCGCTCTCCAACGGCGCCACCACCCTGATGTTCGAAGGCGTGCCGAACTACCCGGACGTTACCCGCGTGGCCAAGATCATCGACAAGCACAAGGTCAATATCCTCTACACCGCGCCCACCGCCATCCGCGCCATGATGGCCGATGGCAAGGCCGCGGTGCAGGGCGCCGACGGCTCCAGCCTGCGCCTGCTCGGTTCGGTCGGCGAGCCGATCAACCCCGAGGCCTGGCACTGGTACTACGAGAATGTCGGCCAGGGCCGCTGCCCGATCGTCGATACCTGGTGGCAGACCGAGACCGGCGCCTGCCTGATGACCCCGCTGCCGGGCGCCCATGCGATGAAGCCGGGTTCCGCCGCGCGGCCGTTCTTCGGCGTGCAGCCGGCCCTGGTGGACAACCTGGGCAACATCATCGACGGCCCCGCCGAGGGCAACCTGGTGATCATCGACTCCTGGCCGGGGCAGGCGCGCACCCTGTACGGCGACCACGACCGCTTCGTCGATACCTACTTCAAGACCTTCAAGGGCATGTACTTCACCGGCGACGGCGCGCGCCGCGACGAGGACGGCTACTGGTGGATCACCGGGCGGGTGGACGACGTACTCAACGTCTCCGGCCACCGCATGGGCACCGCCGAGATCGAGAGCGCCATGGTCGCCCACCCGAAAGTCGCCGAGGCCGCCGTGGTCGGCGTGCCGCACGACATCAAGGGCCAGGGCATCTACGTCTACGTCACCCTGAACGCCGGCGAGGAGCCTTCCGAGCAACTGCGTCAGGAACTGAAGAACTGGGTGCGCAAGGAGATCGGCCCGATCGCCTCGCCGGACGTCATCCAGTGGGCTCCGGGATTACCGAAGACCCGCTCGGGCAAGATCATGCGCCGCATCCTGCGCAAGATCGCCGTCGCCGAATACGATGCCCTCGGCGACATCTCCACGCTGGCCGATCCTGGCGTGGTCCAGCACCTCATCGATACCCATCGCACCATGCAGGCCGCCTGACCGGGCGGTTTCGCGGACGTGCACGACCCCGGCCACAAGCCGGGGTTTGTTTTTTGGGTGGCGGCGAGCCGATGTAACCTCGCTGTAACACTGGGCGCCGATTCGGGGCGAGAGGGAACACTCCGGTCGTCTGAGGGGGCGCTGCAGTCCGTAAAAGATCGAGGAATACCGCGAATCTATTGGGTTTCGCGGATGTGGCTCGACTATTGCTTTATCTATCGGCTGTGCTTTTTGTCTCGCTGGTCACGTTTTGGCTGACCTGTCAATACGGCTTCGATGCCGCTCCTGTGCTTCTGTAATTTGTTGTCGCTTTGAGGAAATATCGACCTACCCCCGGTCGATAGAATGCCGCCCACTTGGCCAACCCTCTTGCCATGCTGTTGCAGCCGGCAAAGACGGTGACACTTTCTACAATTCACCCTGGCCATGGCGAACTTCATTCTGCCAAACGCTGTACCCATTCGAAGGAGCACAAGATGAAGAAGATCGTACTTCTCGGCGCGCTGGCGCTGAGCGCTTTCAGTGCGCTGGTTCAGGCAGAAGACAAACCCCTGCGCATCGGTATCGAGGCGGCCTACCCGCCCTTCGCCTACAAGACCCCGGAAGGCAACATCACCGGCTTCGACTACGACATCGGCAACGCCCTGTGCGAGGAGATGAAGGTCAAGTGCCAGTGGATCGAGCAGGAGTTCGATGGCCTGATCCCGGCCCTCAAGGTGCGCAAGTTCGATGCCGTGCTGTCGTCGATGAGCATCACCGAAGAGCGCCTGAAGTCCGTGGACTTCACCAACAAGTACTACCACACCCCCGCCAAGCTGGCGATGAAGGCCGGTACCGAGATCAAGGACCCGCTGGTCGACCTGAAGGGCAAGAAGGTCGGTGTGCAGCGCGCCTCCATCTACGACCGCTACGCCACCGAGGTGTTCGCCCCGGCCGGTGTGGAAGTGGTGCGCTACAGCTCGCAGAACGAGATCTTCCTCGATCTGGCCGCCGGCCGCCTGGACGCCACCCTGGCTGACGTGGTCAACATCGATGACGGCTTCCTCAAGACCGACGCCGGCAAGGGCTTCGCCCTGGTGGGCCCGGACTACACCGACGAGAAGTACTTCGGCAACGGTGCCGGCATCGCGGTGCGCAAGGGCGACACCGCCACTGCCGAGAAGATCAATGCCGCCATCGCCGCCATCCGTGCCAACGGCAAGTACAAGGAAGTGCAGGACAAGTACTTCCAGTTCAACGTCTACGGCGAGTAACGCCGTCCCATCCATCCTCCCCGGAGTGGGGAGGGTGGGTGTCGCGGGGCCCAGTGCCTGCGCCTCCAGCCCTCGCTGAGGGCCTCCTCCTGTGTGTTCCAGAGGATAGATTCCATGTTCAACGGCTACGGCTCGACCATTCTCGACGGTGCCTGGCTCACCGTGCAGCTGGCGCTGTTCTCGATGGCGGTGGCCATCGGGCTCGGCCTGCTTGGCGCGGCCTTCCGCCTGTCGCCCCTGAAATGGCTGGCGCTGATGGGCGAAACCTATGCCACCGTGATCCGCGGCATTCCCGATCTGGTGCTGATCCTGCTGATCTTCTACGGCGGCCAGGATCTGGTGAACCGCATTGCCCCGCTGGTGGGCTATGAGGACTACATCGACATCAATCCCTTCGTGGCGGGTGTCGGTACCCTGGGCTTCATCTACGGCGCCTACCTGTCGGAAACCTTCCGCGGCGCCTTCATGGCCATCCCCAAGGGACAGGGCGAGGCCGGTATGGCCTACGGCATGAGCCCGCTGCGGGTGTTCTTCCGCATCCTGGTGCCGCAGATGGTGCGTCTGGCCATTCCCGGCGTGACCAACAACTGGCTGGTGCTGGTCAAGGCCACCGCGCTGATCTCCCTGGTCGGCCTGCAGGACATGATGGCCCGCGCCAAGAGCGCCGGCGACGCGACCCGCGAGCCGTTCACCTACATCCTGCTGGCCGCCGCCATCTACCTGGCGCTGACCAGTGTGTCGCTGCTGGTGCTGCGTTACCTCGAACGCCGCTATTCGGTCGGCGTCAAGGCCATGGAAATCTGAGGGAGCCGCCATGCTTTTCGACTACAACGTGGTAATCGACAGCCTGCCGCTGTATTTCGGCGGTGTGCTGGTCACCCTCAAACTGCTGGTGATCTCCCTGGCCCTGGGCCTGCTCGCGGCCGTGCCGCTGGCGATGATGCGGGTGTCCAAGCAGCCGCTGATCAACTTCCCGGCCTGGCTCTACACCTACGTGATCCGTGGCACGCCGATGCTGGTGCAGCTGTACCTGCTGTACTACGGCCTGGCCCAGTTCGAAGCGGTGCGCGAGAGCTTCATGTGGCCCTATCTGTCCGATGCCACCTTCTGCGCCTGCCTGGCCTTCGCCATCAACACCAGCGCCTATAGCGCCGAGATCCTTGCCGGCAGCCTCAAGGCCACCCCGCATGGCGAGATCGAGGCGGCCAAGGCCATGGGCATGTCGCGCGCCAAGCTGTACCGCCGCATCCTCCTGCCGTCTGCGCTGCGCCGTGCGCTGCCGCAGTACAGCAACGAGGTGATCATGATGCTGCACACCACCAGCCTGGCCTCGGTGGTGACCCTGATCGACATCACCGGCGCGGCCAAGACCGTCAACTCGCAGTACTACCTGCCGTTCGAGGCCTACATCACTGCCGGCCTGTTCTACCTGGTGCTGACCTTCGTCCTGGTGCGCCTGTTCAAGCTGGGTGAGCGTCGCTGGCTGGCCTACCTGGCCCCGCGCAAGCACTGAGGTCACGACGAGCATGCAACGTATCGACCACATCCTGCCCTGGGGCTGCCCCGGCACCGAGCGCAAGCTCAGCCTGTTCCGCTTCGGTGCGGGTGAGCGCAAGGCCTACATCCAGGCCAGCCTGCACGCCGACGAGCTGCCGGGCATGCGCGTGGCGGTGGAGCTCAAGCGCCGTCTGGCCGAGCTGGAAGGGCAGGGGCGCCTGACCGGGGTGATCGAGCTGGTGCCGGTGGCCAACCCCATTGGCCTCGGCCAGATGCTCCAGGCCACCAGCCAGGGGCGTTTCGAGCTGGGCAGCGGCAAGAACTTCAACCGCGACTTCGCCGACCTGGCCGAGCTGGTCGCCCCCGCCCTGGATGGGCGCCTGGGTGCCGATGGCGCGGCCAACGTGCGGCTGATCCGTCAGGCCATGCTGGCCGCGCTGGACGGCCTGGCGCCGGCTGGCTCCGAGCTGCAGGGCCTGCAGCGCCTGCTGCTCCGTCATGCCTGCGACGCCGATGTGGTGCTCGACCTGCACTGCGACTTCGATGCCGTGGTGCACCTGTACATGATCCCGCAGCAGGCCGCGGCCTTCGCCGGCCTGGCGGCGCGCCTGGGTGCCGGCGCCGTGCTGGTGGCCGAGGACACCGGCGGCAGCTCCTTCGACGAGGCCTGCTCCATGGCCTGGCTGCGCCTGGCGCGGCGCTTCCCCGAGGCCGTGGTACCGCTGGCCTGCCAGGCGGCGACCGTGGAGCTGGGCGGCATGCTGGATACCGAGCGCGAACGGGCCATGGCCAGCGCCGAGGGCATCCTCGCCTTCCTCGCCGAGCAGGGCCTGATCAGCGGTGACTGGCCGGCCGCGCCGGCGCCCAGCTGCCAGCCGACACCCTTCGCCGGTGCGCAGTACGCCTACCCGCCGCACGCCGGCGTGGTCAGCTTCCTGCAGCCGGTCGGCGCCCGCGTCGAGGTGGGCGATCCGCTGTTCGAAGTCATAGATCCGCTGGAGGACCGCCACAGCATCGTGCGTGCGTCCACTTCCGGCGTGCTGTATGTGCGCGAGCGCCTGCGCTTCGCCCAACCCGGACTCTGGCTGGCCAAGGTGGCCGGCCAACAACCCATCCGTCAGGGTCGCCTGCTGAGCGACTGAGCCAAACGAGAGCCCAACCATGTACAAACTCGAAGTTCAGGATCTGCACAAACGCTACGGCGACCACGAAGTGCTGAAAGGCGTGTCCCTGGCCGCCAAGGCCGGCGACGTGATCAGCATCATCGGCTCCAGCGGCTCGGGCAAGAGTACCTTCCTGCGCTGCATCAACATGCTCGAGCAGCCGCACGGCGGCAAGATCCTGCTCAACGGCGAGGAGCTCAAGCTGGTGGCCAACAGGGACGGCGCGCTCAAGGCCGCCGATGCCAAGCAGCTGCAGCGCATGCGCTCGCGCCTGTCCATGGTGTTTCAGCACTTCAACCTGTGGTCGCACATGAGTGCCCTGGAGAACGTCATCGAGGCGCCGGTGCACGTGCTCGGCGTGCCGAAGAAGGAAGCCCTGGAGAAGGCCGAGCACTACCTGGCCAAGGTCGGCGTGGCACACAGGAAAGACGCGTATCCGGCGCACATGTCCGGCGGCGAGCAGCAGCGCGTGGCCATCGCCCGCGCCCTGGCCATGGAGCCGGAAGTGATGCTGTTCGACGAGCCGACCTCGGCGCTCGACCCCGAGCTGGTCGGCGAAGTGCTCAAGGTGATGCAGGACCTGGCCCAGGAAGGCCGCACCATGGTGGTGGTGACCCACGAGATGGGCTTCGCCCGCGAGGTGTCCAACCAGCTGATCTTCCTGCACAAGGGCCTGGTGGAAGAAACCGGCTGCCCGAAGACGGTGCTGGCCAACCCGCAGTCGGATCGCCTCAAGCAGTTCCTTTCCGGCAGCCTGAAGTAAGCACTAGACTGCCTCCATGACTTCGACTGCCCACTGCATCGCCTTCCTGATCTGGCCGGAAACCAGGCCCATGACCCTGGCCCTGGCCGAGGAGGCCCTGCGCGTGGCGCAGCGCGTTCACCCGGAGGTGTCCTACGAGCTGCGTTTCCTCCAGGCCGAAGCGCCTGCCGAGGGGAGCTGGCGTCTGCCTGGCGAGCCCTGGGCCGGGCGCCTGGAAGGCTGCAGCAAGCTGTTCCTGCTGGCCGACGAGCCGCCGGCGCAGATGGCCTCGACCCTGGCCTCGGCCCTCAAGCAGCTGGCCCGCAGTGGCATCGCCATCGGTGGCCTGTCCGCCGGTGTCTACCCGCTGGCCCAGCTCGGTCTGCTCGATGGCTACCGCGCCGCCGTGCACTGGCGCTGGCAGGACGACTTCACTGAGCGTTTCCCCAAGGTGATCGCCACCAGCCACCTGTTCGACTGGGACCGCGACCGTCTCAGCGCCTGCGGTGGCCTGGCCGTGCTCGACCTGCTGCTGGCGGTGCTGGCCCGCGACCACGGTGCCGAACTGGCCGGCGCGGTGAGCGAGGAATTGGTGGTCGAGCGCATCCGCGAGGGCGGCGAGCGCCAGCGCATTCCGCTGCAGAACCGCATCGGCTCCAGCCATCCCAAGCTGACCCAGGCGGTGCTGCTGATGGAGGCCAACATCGAGGAGCCGCTGACCACCGACGAGATCGCCCAGCATGTGTGCGTGTCGCGGCGTCAGCTGGAGCGCATCTTCAAGCAGTACCTCAATCGCGTGCCCAGCCAGTACTACCTGGAGCTGCGCCTGAACAAGGCGCGCCAACTGCTGATGCAGACCAGCAAGTCGATCATCCAGATCGGCCTGTCCTGCGGCTTCTCCTCCGGCCCGCACTTCTCCAGCGCCTACCGCAACTTCTTCGGGGCGACCCCGCGGGAGGATCGCAATCAGCGGCGTAGTGCCAGTCCGTTCGAGATTGCTCCTGCTTCCGTTGAGCGCGGCTGAGGCTGGCAGCTGGCGCTAGCCTTTTTGTGCAGCAGCTGTTTAGCTTGCTGTTCGATGCTTCTGTTCCGCCCTGCTGGGCGGGTCACTTTTTCCAGTCGCGGAAAAAGTAACCAAAAACGCTTGCCCCCGACATCCGGCCCCGCCTGCGGCGGGGTTCCCTCACTCCATCATCGCTCCACGGGCACGCCGCGAAGGGCCATCCCTGGCCCATCGCGTCTTTCGCGGCATCCATGCCGCTCAACCCCTTCCGCAATGATTCCGTTCGGCCTCCTGAAGGGGGCGTTTGGAGTTGCCTGAAAGTTCTGTATTCCTTTCCCGATGGTTCCCACGCTCCGTGTGGGAACCCATCCCGTGACGCTCCTCGTCACTGGCCAGCAAGCACCACAAAGCAAGCAATTGGCGCATAGCACCAAAGGCTGCACTCCCACGCAGAGCGTGGGAACGATCAAAAGCGCGCAGCGGCGAGAAGGGCTGCCAAGCAGCTCGGTGCCCGAGTCCCCGTCAGTAGGCCGAGTGGAGGTGTTGCGCAGGGGGACGCGAGGCAGGACGCCGAGCGAGGAGCGATGGGACAGGACGTCCCATCGTGACGGCCCCCGGAGCAGCGCCGGAAGGAGGGAACCCCGCCGCAGGCGGGGCCGGATGCCGGGGTGGCCTTCTCTTTGGTTACTTTCTCTTGGCCAGACAAGAGAAAGTAACTCGCCGTGCAAGGCGAAATCGGTAGTTGGTGCCGAGGAAAGTGTTGCGATCAGGCTGTTGAGTGCGTGCCCGGCCCCTGGGGCAATATCCGCGCAAAGCCTGACGTGGTTCTACAAGGGTTTTTCGTAGGGCAGCGAAATACCCCGATCCAGCCGCGCAGCGTTTAAACTGCGCAATTCCGGAGCTTTCTGTCGCATTGCCGAAAGCCCCCGAAAACCGCGGGTTGCCGCTGTAACAAGTTGTCGCATGGCGACAATGCGGGCCCGTGGGCAGCCCCTACAATCCTTCCATCACCCGCCATTGAGTGCGGTGTTCCTTGTTCAGGAGAGCCCCGATGTCCGTTCAGCACGATCCGGTGCAACGCGCCGATTTCGATCAGTATCTGGTCCCCAACTATGCCCCCGCCGCCTTCGTTCCGGTGCGCGGCCTGGGCTCCCGAGTCTGGGATCAGGGCGGTCGCGAGCTGATCGACTTCGCCGGCGGCATCGCCGTCAATGCCCTCGGTCACTGCCATCCGGCACTGGTCAAGGCGCTGACCGAGCAGGCCAACACCCTGTGGCACATCTCCAACGTGTTCACCAACGAGCCAACCCTGCGTCTTGCCCACAAGCTGGTCGATGCCACTTTCGCCGAGCGCGTGTTCTTCTGCAACTCCGGCGCCGAGGCCAACGAGGCCGCGTTCAAGCTGGCCCGTCGCGTCGCCCATGACCGCTTCGGCCCGGAGAAGTGCGAGATCATCGCCGCGATCAACAGCTTCCACGGTCGCACCCTGTTCACCGTCAGCGTCGGAGGCCAGCCCAAGTATTCCGATGGCTTCGGGCCGAAGATCGAGGGCATCACCCATGTCCCGTACAACGACCTGGAGGCGCTGAAAGCCGCCATTTCCGACAAGACCTGCGCCGTGGTGCTGGAGCCGATCCAGGGCGAAGGCGGTGTGCTGCCGGCCGACAAGGCCTACCTGGAAGGCGCCCGCGCCCTGTGTGACCAGCACAATGCGCTGCTGGTGTTCGACGAGGTGCAGAGCGGCATGGGCCGCAGCGGCGAGCTGTTCGCCTACATGCACTACGGCGTCACCCCGGACATCCTCTCCAGCGCCAAGAGCCTGGGCGGCGGTTTCCCCATCGGCGCCATGCTCACTACCACCGACCTGGCCAAGCACCTGGCCGTCGGCACCCACGGCACCACCTATGGCGGCAACCCGCTGGCCTGTGCGGTGGCCGAGGCGGTGCTGGATATCGTCAATACCCCGGAAGTGCTGGCGGGCGTCAAGGCCAAGAGCGCCGACTTCCGCCAGCGCCTGCAGGCGATCGGCGAGCAGTACGGCATCTTCACCCAGGTGCGCGGCCTCGGCCTGCTGCTCGGCTGCGTGCTGAGCGACGCCTGGAAGGGCAAGGCCAAGGCCGTGCTCGATGCCGCCGCCGCCGAGGGCGTGCTGGTGCTGCAGGCCAGCCCGGACGTGGTGCGCTTCGCTCCCAGCCTGGTGGTGGAGGAGGCCGACATCGTCGACGGCCTGCAGCGCTTCGAGCGTGCCGTGGCCAAGCTGGTCCAGGGCTGATGCCCGCAGGGCGGCGCAGGAAGCGCCGCCCGATTTTCAGGATGAAGGGTTCCATGCGTGATCGGGCACTGCTCCGATCTTTCTCCAGAGGGCTGCCTCAGGCCTTTTGGAGCTTTTATTCGAACGGCGCTTTTGTCGAAAGGAGAAGGCCATGCTGGTGATGCGCCCCGCGCAGATGTCCGATCTTGCCGAAGTGCAACGCCTGGCTGCGGACAGCCCGGTGGGTGTCACTTCGCTGCCGGATGATTCGGGCCGACTGAGCGACAAGATCGCCGCATCGGAGGCCTCCTTCGCCGCCGAAGTCAGCTTCAACGGCGAAGAGAGCTACTTCTTCGTCCTCGAGGATTCGGCCAGCGGCAAGCTGCTCGGTTGCTCGGCCATAGTCGCCTCGGCCGGTTATTCCGAGCCCTTCTACAGCTTCCGCAACGAGACCTTCGTGCACGCCTCGCGCGAGCTGAAGATCCACAACAAGATCCACGTCCTCTCGCTGTGCCACGACCTCACCGGCAACAGCCTGCTGACCAGCTTCTACGTGCAGCGCGAGCTGGTCGACACGCCCTTCGCCGAGCTCAACTCGCGTGCCCGCCTGCTGTTCATGGCCGCCCACCCGGAGCGCTTCGCCGATGCGGTGGTGGTGGAAATCGTCGGCTACAGCGACGAGAACGGCGACTCGCCGTTCTGGGACGCGGTCGGCCGCAACTTCTTCGACATGAGCTACACCGAGGCCGAGCGCCTGTGCGGGCTGAAGAGCCGCACCTTCCTCGCCGAGCTGATGCCGCACTACCCGATCTACGTGCCGCTGCTGCCGGACAGCGCCCAGGAAGCCATGGGCCAGGTCTACAGCCGTGCCCAGGTGACCTTCGACATCCTGATGCGTGAAGGCTTCGAGACCGACCACTACATCGACATCTTCGACGGCGGCCCGACCCTGCATGCGCGCACTTCGGGCATCCGCTCCATCGCCCAGAGCCGCGTGGTGCCGGTGCGCATCGGCGAGCCGGGCAAGGGCGGGCGTCAGTATCTGGTGAGCAACGGCCAGCTGCAGGACTTCCGCGCCATCATCGCCGATCTCGACTGGGTGCCCGGCAAGCCGGTGACCCTGAGCCTGGAGGCCGCCGAGGCCCTGGGTGTGGGCGAGGGCGCCAGCGTCCGGCTGGTGGCGGTTTAAACCAACGCGACAGGTTGCCGGCGGCGGCCTGTCTGAACTGAAGCCCGTGGCACCTGGCTGCGGGCTTGCAGCTGATCCGGAGGATCCATGATCGTTCGTCCCGTCCGTAGCGCCGACCTGTCCGCGCTGATCGACCTGGCCCGCAGTACCGGCACCGGCCTGACCACCCTGCCGGCCAACGAGGAGCGCCTGGCGCACCGGGTCGGCTGGGCGGAGAAGACCTTCCGTGGCGAGGCCGAGCGTGCCGACGCCGACTACCTGTTCGTGCTGGAGGATGATGACGGCAAGGTCGTCGGCATCTCCGCCGTGGCCGGCGCCGTCGGCCTGCGCGAGCCCTGGTACAACTACCGGGTCGGTCTCACCGTCAGCGCCTCGCAGGAGCTGAAGATCCACCGCGAGATCCCCACCCTGTTCCTGGCCAATGACCTGACCGGCAACTCCGAGCTGTGCTCGCTGTTCCTGCATGCCGGCCACCGCAGCGGGCTCAACGGCCGCCTGCTGTCCAAGGCGCGCTTCCTGTTCATCGCCGAGTTCCGCGAGCTGTTCGGCAACAAGGTGATCGCCGAGATGCGCGGCATGTCCGACGAGAACGGCCGCTCGCCGTTCTGGGAGAGCCTGGGCCGGCACTTCTTCAAGATGGAGTTCAGCCAGGCCGACTACCTCACCGGCGTCGGCAACAAGGCCTTCATCGCCGAGCTGATGCCCAAGTTCCCGCTCTACACCTGCTTCCTCTCCGAGGAGGCGCGCGCCGTCATCGGTCGCGTCCATCCGGACACCGAGCCGGCGCTGGCCATGCTCAAGGGCGAGGGCTTCAGCTACCAGGGCTATGTCGACATCTTCGACGCCGGCCCGGCCATCGAGGTGGAGACCGACAAGATCCGCGCCGTGCGCGACAGCCAGACCCTGGTGCTGGCCGTCGGCACCCCGGGCGACGATGCCACCCCCTACCTGATTCACAACCGCAAGCGCGAAGACTGCCGCATCACCGCCGCGCCGGCGCGCGCCGCCGCCGGCACCCTGGTGGTCGACCCGCTGACCGCCAAGCGCCTGCAGCTCAGCGCCGGCGCCCAGGTGCGCGCCGTACCGCTGTCGGCCAAGGAGAGCAAGCAATGACCACCCATTACATCGCAGGCCAGTGGCTGGCCGGGCAGGGCGAGGCCTTCGACTCGCTCAACCCGGTGACCCAGGAAGCCGTGTGGCGCGGCCAGGGCGCCAGCGCCGCGCAGGTCGAGCAGGCCGTCGCCGCCGCCCGTGCCGCCTTCCCGGCCTGGGCCCGCCGCCCGCTGGAGGAGCGCATCGCCATCCTCGAGCAGTTCGCCGCCACCCTGAAGAAGCATGCCGACGAACTGGCCCGTACCATCGGCGAGGAAACCGGCAAGCCGCTGTGGGAGTCCGCCACCGAGGTGACCAGCATGGTCAACAAAGTCGCCATCTCCGTGCAGAGCTACCGCGAGCGCACCGGCGAGAAGAGCGGTCCGCTGGCCGACGCCATCGCCGTGCTGCGCCACAAGCCGCATGGCGTGGTTGCCGTGTTCGGCCCCTACAACTTCCCCGGCCATCTGCCCAACGGCCACATCGTGCCGGCGCTGCTGGCCGGCAACGCGGTGGTGTTCAAGCCCAGCGAGCTGACCCCCAAGGTCGCCGAGCTGACGGTCAAGTGCTGGATCGAGGCCGGCCTGCCGGCCGGCGTGCTCAACCTGGTGCAGGGCGCCCGCGAGACCGGCGTGGCCCTGGCCGGCAGCGCCGGCATCGACGGCCTGTTCTTCACCGGCTCCAGCCGCACCGGCAACCTGCTGCACAGCCAGTTCGCCGGCCGCCCGGACAAGATCCTGGCGCTGGAGATGGGTGGCAACAACCCGCTGGTGGTGGAGGAGGTCAAGGATGTCGACGCCGCTGTCTACACCATCATCCAGTCCGCCTTCATCTCCGCCGGGCAGCGCTGCACCTGCGCGCGCCGCCTGCTGGTGCCGGTCGGTGCCTGGGGCGACGCCCTGCTGGCGCGCCTGGTGGCGGTGGCCTCGACCCTCAAGGTCGGTGCCTTCGACGAGCAGCCGGCGCCCTTCATGGGTTCGGTGATTTCCCTGGCCGCGGCCGAGCATCTGCTCAAGGCCCAGCGTCACCTGGTCGACAAGGGCGCCGAAGTGCTGCTGGAGATGATCCAGCCGGTACCGAACGCCGCGCTGCTGACCCCCGGCATTCTCGACGTGACCCGGGTGGCCGAGCGCATCGACGAGGAATTCTTCGGCCCGCTGCTGCAGGTGATCCGCTACGACGGCTTCGATGCCGCCATCGCCGAGGCCAACAACACCCAGTACGGCCTGGCCGCCGGCCTGCTGTCCGAGTCCGCCGAGCGCTACCAGCAGTTCCTGATCGAGAGCCGTGCCGGCATCGTCAACTGGAACAAGCAGCTGACCGGCGCCGCCAGCAGCGCGCCCTTCGGCGGCGTGGGTGCCTCCGGCAACCACCGCGCCAGCGCCTACTACGCGGCCGATTACTGCGCCTATCCGGTCGCCTCGCTGGAAAGTGAAACCCTGAGCCTGCCTGCCACCCTGACCCCGGGAGTGAGTCTGTGATGTCCGCCTATGAAATGAACTTCGACGGCCTGGTCGGCCCGACCCACAACTACGGTGGCCTGTCCTATGGCAACGTGGCGTCGCAGAGCAACAGCCAGGCGGTGTCCAATCCCAAGGAGGCCGCCAAGCAGGGCCTGGGCAAGATGAAGGCGCTGATGGACATGGGCTTCAAGCAGGGCGTGTTCGCCCCGCAGGAGCGCCAGGACGTCGCCGCCCTGCGCAGCCTGGGCTTCACCGGCAGCGATGCCGAGGTGATCGCCAAGGCCGCCAAGGAAGCCATGCCGCTGCTGGCCGCCTGCAGCTCGGCCTCCAGCATGTGGACCGCCAACTCCTGCACCGTCAGCCCCAGCGCCGACACCGCGGACGGCCGCGTGCACTTCACCGCCGCCAACCTCAACTGCAAGTTCCACCGCTCGATCGAGCACCCGACCACCAGCCGGGTGCTGCGCGCCATGTTCAGCAACGAGCAGCACTTCGCCCACCACGCCGCGCTGCCGGCGGTGAGCCAGTTCGGTGACGAGGGCGCGGCCAACCACACGCGTTTCTGCAAGAGCTACGGCGAGGCCGGCGTGGAGTTCTTCGTGTTCGGTCGCAGCGCCTTCGACAGCCGCTTCCCGGCCCCGCAGCGCTACCCGGCGCGGCAGACCCTGGAAGCCTGCCAGGCGGTAGCTCGCCTGCATGGCCTGGGTGACGAGGGTGTGGTTTACGCCCAGCAGAACCCGGCGGTGATCGACCAGGGCGTGTTCCACAACGACGTGATCTCGGTGGGCAACGGCGAGGTGCTGTTCTACCACCAGGACGCCTTCCTCGACACCGACAAGGTGCTGGCCGAGCTGGGCGACAAGCTGGCCCGCCGCGGCGGCAACTTCCAGGCCGTGCGCGTGCCTGGCAGCGCGGTGAGCGTGGAGGATGCGGTCAAGTCCTACCTGTTCAACAGCCAGCTGCTGACCCGCGCCGACGGCAGCATGCTGCTGGTGGTGCCGGAGGAGTGCCGCAACAACGCCAACGTGTGGAACTACCTGAGCGAACTGACCAGCGGCAACGGCCCGATCCGTGAGGTGAAGGTATTCGACCTCAAGCAGAGCATGCAGAACGGCGGTGGTCCGGCCTGCCTGCGCCTGCGCGTGGCGCTCAAGGAGCACGAGCTGGCGGCGGTCAACCCGGGCGTGGTGATGACCCCCGAGCTGTTCACCACCCTCAACGCCTGGGTCGACAAGCACTACCGCGACCGCCTGGCCGAAAGCGACCTGGCCGACCCGCAACTGCTGATCGAGTGCCGCACGGCATTGGATGAACTGACGCAGATCCTTAAACTGGGCTCCGTCTACCCCTTCCAACTCGCCTGAGAGCCTTGACCATGTCCGACGCCCTGCAACTCATCCTCGAAGATACCGACGGCACCCAGCTGGAGACCTCCTGCACCCGCTTCGCCGTCGTCTGGCAGGGCAAGGAAGTGTGGATCCAGGCGGTCGGCGACCAGCTGCTGATCGGCGTGGACGTGGAGGAGGGCGACACCGAGTACGCCAACCTGCTGCTGCGCCCGCAGGCCACCAACCTGGTCGGCCTGCAGCTGGAAATGGAGCCGGCGGACCTCGCCGGCGACGACGAGGATCATGTGCACGGTCCCGACTGCAATCATTGAGCCCGACTGAGGTAATCCCATGCTCGCCCTCGGCAAACTGCTCGAACTGACCCTGGCCGGCCGCGAGCCGACCGAGAAGATTCAGCTGACCCGCGAGGGCGCGCGCCTGCACTGGCTGGGCGAGGGCGTGCTGGAAGTGACGCCCACTGCTCAGGATGACAGCGGCCTCGACCTGCTGCTGTCGGCCGGTATCCATGGCAACGAGACGGCGCCGATCGAGCTGCTCGACCGCCTGCTGCAGGCCATCGCCTCCAGCCAGCTGATGCCCAGGGCGCGCATCCTGTTCCTGCTCGGCAACCCCGAGGCCATGCGTCGTGGCGAGCGTTTCGTGGAGCAGGACATCAACCGCCTGTTCGACGGCCGCCACGAGCAGAGCAGCGGCTTCGAGGCCCTGCGTGCCAACGAGCTGGAGCGCCATGCCGCCGCCTTCTTCAGCAAGGACGGGCGGGCGCGCCTGCATTACGACCTGCACACGGCGATCCGTGGCTCGAGGATCGAGCAGTTCGCCCTCTATCCCTATGTCGAAGGTCGCCAGCACTCGCGCGCCGAGCTGGCGCGCCTGCGCGCCGCCGGCATCGATGCCGTGCTGCTGCAGCGCAAGACCGGCATCACCTTCAGTTCCTACACCTATGCGCGCCTGGGCGCCGAGGCCTTCACCCTGGAGCTGGGCAAGGCGCGGCCGTTCGGGCAGAACCAGCAGGTCAACCTCGACCTGCTGGAAAAGCGCCTGTGCGAGCTGGTGGAGAACCGCGAGCCGCAGGCCGACTCGCTGGACGGCATGCAGCTGTTCGCCGTGTCGCGCGAGGTGATCAAGCACAGCGATGCCTTCAAGCTGCACCTGCCGGCCGACATCGAGAACTTCACCGAGCTGGAGCAGGGGTTCCTCCTGGCCGAGGACATCGCCGGCACCCGCTGGCTGGTGGAGGAGGAGGGCGCGCGCATCATCTTCCCCAATCCCAAGGTCAAGAACGGCCTGCGCGCCGGCATCCTGATCGTCCCCACCTCGCTCTGACACGGCTCTGCGTGGCGGATTCGGGTCACAAGGTGGCCCGATAGAGGCTTTCTATCCAAATTCCCCGCAAACGGGCTGTCCCTGCAGCGCCGGGCCGATATAATGCGGCCCTTTGCCGGCGTTTGCCGCGCTGTCGTTTGCCTGGATGAAATCAATGAAAAGCGCAGAAATCCGTGAAGCCTTCCTCCGCTTCTTCGAAGAGAAGGGGCACACCCGCGTCGCCTCCAGTTCGCTGATCCCGGCGAACGACCCGACCCTGCTGTTCACCAACGCCGGCATGAACCAGTTCAAGGACTGCTTCCTCGGCCTGGAGAAGCGTGCCTACACCCGCGCCACCACCAGCCAGAAGTGCGTACGCGCCGGCGGCAAGCACAACGACCTGGAAAACGTCGGCTACACCGCGCGCCACCACACCTTCTTCGAGATGCTGGGCAACTTCAGCTTCGGCGACTACTTCAAGCGTGATGCCATCCACTACGCCTGGGAGTTCCTGACCAGCGACAAGTGGCTGAACCTGCCGAAGGAGAAGCTCTGGGTCACCGTCTACGCCACCGACGACGAGGCCTACGACATCTGGACCCAGGAAGTCGGCATCCCGGCAGAGCGCATGGTGCGCATCGGCGACAACAAGGGCGCGCCGTACGCCTCCGACAACTTCTGGGCCATGGGTGATACCGGCCCGTGCGGCCCCTGCACCGAGATCTTCTACGACCACGGCGAGCACATCTGGGGCGGCCCGCCCGGCTCTCCGGAGGAAGATGGCGACCGCTACATCGAGATCTGGAACAACGTGTTCATGCAGTTCAACCGCACTGCGGACGGCGTGCTGCACCCGCTGCCGGCGCCCTCCGTGGACACCGGCATGGGCCTGGAGCGCATCAGCGCCGTGCTGCAGCACGTCAACTCGAACTACGAGATCGACCTGTTCCAGAGCCTGCTGAATGCCGCGGCCAAGGCCATCGGCTGCGCCAACGAAGGCCAGGCCTCGCTGAAAGTCGTCGCCGACCATATCCGTTCCTGCGGCTTCCTGATCGCCGACGGCGTGACCCCGTCCAACGAGGGCCGCGGCTACGTGCTGCGCCGCATCATCCGCCGCGCCTGCCGCCACGGTAACAAGCTGGGCGCCAAGGGCAGCTTCTTCTACCAGATCGTCGCCGCGCTGGTGGCCGAGATGGGCGAAGCCTTCCCCGAACTGAAACAGCAGCAGGCGCATATCGAGCGCGTGCTGAAGACCGAGGAAGAGCAGTTCGCCAAGACCCTGGAGCAGGGCCTGAAGATCCTCGAGCAGGACCTGGCCGAACTCAAGGGCAGCGTCATTCCTGGCGACGTGGTGTTCAAGCTGTATGACACCTATGGCTTCCCGGTCGACCTGACCGGTGACATCGCCCGTGAGCGCGAGCTGACCCTCGACGAGGAAGGCTTCGAGCGCGAGATGGAGGCCCAGCGCGAGCGCGCCCGTTCCGCCAGCTCCTTCGGCATGGACTACAACAGCCTGGTCAAGGTCGACAGCGACACCGTCTTCCTCGGCTACCAGGGCACCAGCGGCAGCGGCAAGATCGTCGCCCTGTTCAAGGCCGGCGCCGCCGTCGACAGCCTCGCCGAGGGCGAGGAGGGCGTGGTGGTACTGGACCAGACCCCGTTCTACGCCGAGTCCGGTGGCCAGGTCGGTGACTGCGGTTACCTTGAGAGCGCCGGCGTGCGCTTCGACGTGCGCGATACCACCAAGGCCGGCGGTGCCTTCCTGCACCACGGCGTGGTGGTCAAGGGCGGCCTGTCCGTCGGCACTTCGCTGAAAGCCGAAGTCGACGCATCGGTGCGCCAGGCCACCGCGCTGAACCATTCGGCCACCCACCTGCTGCACGCCGCGCTGCGCCAGGTGCTCGGCGAGCACGTGCAGCAGAAGGGTTCGCTGGTCGATAGCCAGCGCCTGCGCTTCGACTTCAGCCACTTCGAGGCGATCAAGCCCGAGCAGCTGAAGGCCCTGGAAGAGCTGGTCAACGCCGAGATCCGCAAGAACTCCGCGGTCGAGACCGAGGAGACCGATATCGAGACCGCCAAGGCCAAGGGTGCCATGGCGCTGTTCGGCGAGAAATACGGCGATGACGTGCGCGTGCTGACCATGGGCGGCGGCTTCTCCGTCGAGCTCTGTGGCGGTACCCATGTCTCGCGTACCGGCGACATCGGCCTGTTCAAGATCACCAGCGAAGGCGGCGTGGCCGCCGGCGTGCGCCGTATCGAGGGCGTCACCGGCGCTGCTGCGCTGGCCTGGCTGAACGGCGCGGAAGAGCAGCTGAAAGAAGCGGCCGCGCTGGTCAAGGGCAGCCGCGACAATGTGCTGGACAAGCTGTCCGGCCTGATCGAGCGCAACCGCCAGCTGGAAAAGGAGCTGGAGCAGCTCAAAGCCAAGGCCGCCAGCGCCGCCGGCAACGACCTGGCCGGTTCGGCCGTGGACGTCAAGGGCGTCAAGGTGCTGGCCGCGCGTCTCGATGGTCTGGACGGCAAGGCCCTGCTGGCCATGGTCGACCAGCTGAAGAACAAGCTGGGCAGCGCGGTGATCCTGCTCGGTGGCGTGTTCGAGGACAAGGTGGTGCTGGTTGCCGGCGTCACCCAGGACCTGACCGCCAAGCTCAAGGCTGGCGACCTGATGCGTCAGGCCGCGGCGGCCGTGGGCGGCAAGGGCGGTGGTCGCCCGGACATGGCCCAGGGCGGCGGCGTCGATGCCGGCAAGCTGGACGAGGCGCTGGCGCTGGCGGCGACCTTCGTCGAACAAGGCGCCTAAAGGCGGCGAAAGCAGGGCCCGCAGTGCGTCCGGCGGGCCTTGGCAGTGTGACCCGATGCGGGTTTAATGGGCGCCCTTCGAGGAATCAGGCGGCTTTTTGACATGGCTTTGATCGTACAGAAGTTTGGGGGCACCTCAGTCGGCACCGTGGAGCGTATCCAGCAGGTGGCCGAGAAGGTGAAGAAATTCCGCGAGCGCGGCGACGACATCGTCGTCGTGGTTTCCGCCATGAGTGGCGAGACCAACCGCCTGATCGACCTCGCCAAGCAGGTCAGCGACGGCCAGCCGGTCCCGCGCGAGCTGGACGTGATGGTTTCCACCGGTGAGCAGGTGACCATCGCCCTGCTGGCCATGGCCCTGATCCAGCGCGGCGTGCCGGCGGTGTCCTACACCGGCAACCAGGTGCGCATCCTCACCGACAGCGCGCACACCAAGGCGCGCATCCTGCAGATCGACGACCAGAAGATCCGTGCCGACCTCAAGGCCGGCAAGGTCGTGGTGGTCGCCGGCTTCCAGGGTGTGGACGAGCAGGGCAACATCACCACCCTCGGTCGTGGCGGCTCCGACACCACCGGCGTGGCCCTGGCCGCGGCCCTGAAGGCCGACGAGTGCCAGATCTACACAGACGTCGACGGCGTCTATACCACCGACCCGCGCGTGGTGCCCAAGGCCCAGCGCCTGGACAAGATCACCTTCGAGGAGATGCTGGAAATGGCCAGCCTCGGCTCCAAGGTCCTGCAGATCCGCTCGGTGGAGTTCGCCGGCAAGTACAACGTCCCGCTGCGCGTGCTGCACAGCTTCCAGGAGGGTCCGGGCACCCTCATTACCCTTGATGAAGAGGAATCCATGGAACAGCCGATCATCTCCGGCATCGCCTTCAATCGCGACGAAGCCAAGCTGACCATCCGTGGCGTGCCGGATATCCCCGGCGTGGCCTTCAAGATCCTCGGTCCGATCAGTGCCGCGAACATCGAAGTGGACATGATCGTGCAGAACGTGGCGCACGATAACACCACCGATTTCACCTTCACCGTGCACCGCAACGACTACAACAGCGCCAAGGCCGTGCTGGAAAATACCGCGCGCGAGCTGGGTGCCCGCGAGGTGATTGGCGATACCAACATCGCCAAGGTTTCCATCGTCGGTGTTGGCATGCGCTCCCACGCAGGCGTCGCCAGCCGCATGTTCGAGGCTCTGGCCAAGGAAACCATCAATATCCAGATGATCTCCACTTCCGAGATCAAGGTTTCCGTGGTCATCGAGGAGAAGTACCTGGAGCTGGCCGTGCGCGCCCTGCACACCGCCTTCGACCTGGACGCTCCGGCCCGACAGGCCGAGTAATGCTCTACCCGAAAGGCGCGGCGATCCGCGCCTTTCGCTTTTTTGGCCGGTTTGGCGGGGAACTTTCCTTTTGTCCGGGCTGGTCAATACTTGGGTGAAGGCGTCGCACTTGATATGCGCGGGGCTGCCACCATTTTATTTCTGCAGACTGTTGTCCCGTTATTGAATCCGTAAGGAGAAAGGAATGCTGATTCTGACTCGCCGGGTCGGAGAGACCCTGATGGTGGGTGATGATGTCACCGTCACCGTGTTGGGCGTGAAAGGTAATCAGGTGCGCATCGGCGTCAATGCTCCGAAGGAAGTCGCCGTGCACCGTGAAGAGATCTACCAGCGCATCCAGAAAGAGAAAGGCGACGAACCAAGCCACTAATTTTTCTCGAAATTTTGGCTTTGCAAACGGGGAAAACATGGTTATCATGCGCCCCGTGTTGCGGAGAGGTGGCCGAGTGGCCGAAGGCGCTCCCCTGCTAAGGGAGTACACCTCAAAAGGGTGTCGGGGGTTCGAATCCCCCCTTCTCCGCCATTTTCACAACCTTGGTTGTGTTTGCGCTAAGTCCGATAAGTTATTGAGCTGATTCGGAAAAGTGCTTGACCTGGCGGTTGAGATCACTAAAATGCGCAGCCCACGCACTCATAGCTCAGCTGGATAGAGTACCCGGCTACGAACCGGGCGGTCGGAGGTTCGAATCCTCCTGAGTGCGCCATATTAGAATGGCTTGCAGCGATGCAAGCCATTTTGCTTCAACCAGCGGTGATCTGGTCTAAAAGCGCCACACGCACTCATAGCTCAGCTGGATAGAGTACCCGGCTACGAACCGGGCGGTCGGAGGTTCGAATCCTCCTGAGTGCGCCATACAGCAAAAGGCTCGCAGCGATGCGGGCCTTTTGTCTTTTCAGCGTTTGCCCTTCACGCAGCCCGACTCGTCGAAGCTCACCTGGCGGCGATTGCCCTTCTCGTCGGCATAGTGGTAGCGGGTCTGGCCGTTGTTGCTGGTGACCTTGTCCGGTTTGCCCAGGGCATTCTCCACGTCGCGCTGGCTCATGCCGCTGCGAATCTGCTGGCGGATAACCGCGCGCCGCCGCTCGCTGCTGCTGAGTGCTTCGCCGCAGGCGCTCTGCGAGGTGCCTGTCGTGGCTACCACCTGCAGTCTCTTCGTCTTGTCTTTTGCTGGGCTGCGTTTCTTGCCGGTTTTGCCCAGGGGGACGGCCTTGCCTTGCCCGGGTGTCGGGTTGTGCGCTTCCTGCAGCTTCTGCTCTGCGTGTTCCGGGCAGCCGTGCAGGGTGTAGGTGATATGGCCTTTAGCGTCTTCGCAGCGGTAGACGGTGGAAGCGCTTGCCTGAGGGAGCAGGAGTGCGCAGATTCCAGCGCAGATCAGTCGCAGCATGGTTCGTCCTCCTTGACGATTGCCGGCTTCATCCTAGCTCGGCTTTTCTGCCTCGCCAGCGTGTCCTGTGATGCAGTGCATGCGTCGGAAAAATAGCTTTGGACCTGCTCTAGGAAATCGCTGCAAGCGTTTGTTCTGAGCCTGATTTTGTCGCTTCGGGGCTGGGGCTGGTGCTATCATTGTTGTGTCAGCCCCGCCGGGGCTTGTGGATAGCCACCATGGACTTACCCAGTAGTTACTCAAATTTCCTTTCGCCCGATCTGACTGATTGAGCCCCGCGGCGCGCCCTGCTGCTGGGGTGGAGCGTGCCGTATGACTGAAGTAGAAGCCAAAAAGCCGCAAGAGAGCCTGCAGGACCGCCTGGCCCAGGTTGTCGATCTGCTGCACCGCCACAAGGTGGTGGAAAACCTGACCCACCGTCAGGAAGGCCAGCACCACGATCTGGTGGAAAACCTGGTCCACCGGCAGAACCTCGCAGAACTGCAGCGCAAGCTCGACGAGCTGCACTCCGCCGACGTCGCCCATATCCTCGAAGCCCTCCCGCTCGGTGACCGCCTGACCGTATGGCAGCTGGTCAAGGCCGAGCGCGATGGCGACATCCTGCTGGAGGTGTCCGACGCGGTCCGCGAGTCGCTGATCGCGGACATGGACGACCACGAGATCCTCGCCGCCGCCAAGGAGATGGATGCCGACGAGCTAGCCGACCTGGCGCCCGAGCTGCCGCGCGACGTGGTCCTCGAGCTGATGGAGTCGCTGGACGCCCAGCAGCGCGAGCGGGTGCGCTCGGCACTGTCCTACGAGGACGACCAGGTCGGCGCGCTGATGGACTTCGAGATGGTCACCATCCGCGAGGACGTCAGTCTGGAGGTGGTGCTGCGCTACCTGCGCCGTCTCAAGGAGCTGCCGGGCCACACCGACAAGCTGTTCGTGGTTGACTACGACGGCGTGCTCAAGGGCGTGCTGCCGATCAAGCGCCTGCTGGTCAACGATCCGGACAAGCAGGTCGGCGAGGTGATGGCCAGCGATCCGGTGAGCTTTCAGCCGGACGAGGATGCCCACGATGCGGCGCAGGCTTTCGAGCGCTATGACCTGATCTCGGCCCCGGTGGTGGACAAGGATGGCAAGTTGATCGGACGTCTGACCATCGACGAGATGGTCGACCTGATCCGCGAGGAGAGCGAGAGCGAAGTGCTGAACATGGCCGGTCTGCGCGAGGAGGAAGACATCTTCGCCTCGGTGTGGAAGTCGGTCGGTAACCGCTGGGCCTGGCTGGCCATCAATCTGGTCACTGCGTTCCTGGCGTCGCGGGTCATCGGTCTGTTCGAGGGTTCCATCGAGAAGCTGGTGGCGCTGGCCGCTCTGATGCCGATCGTGGCGGGTATCGGTGGCAACTCGGGTAACCAGACCATCACCATGATCGTGCGTGCCCTGGCGCTGGACCAGGTCAGCACCGGTAATACTTCGCGCCTGCTGCGCAAGGAGCTTGGAGTTGCGCTGATCAACGGCGTGCTCTGGGGCGGGGTGATAGGCGCCGTGGCCTACGGTCTGTACGGTAGCTGGTCGCTGGGCCTGGTGATGACTGCCGCCATGACGCTCAACCTGCTGCTCGCCGCATTGATGGGGGTGCTGATTCCCATGACGCTGATGCGTGCGGGGCGTGATCCGGCTATGGGGGCCAGCGTGATGATCACGGCCATGACCGACAGCGGTGGCTTCTTCATCTTCCTTGGGTTGGCCACCCTGTTCCTGTTGTAGGGTGTGGAAATGAAAAAAGCCGGCTGGTGCCGGCTTTTTTGTGTCTGGCTGGTGGAAATCAGGCTTCTTCGCTGGCCATTTCCACGTCGTGGGCGATCAGGGCGACCAGGGCGTTCTGCTGGCGGCGCGAGAGTTGGCGGAAGCGCTGCAGCAGTTCGCGCTCATGCAGGGAGAGCTCGGGGCTGTCCAGGCGCAGGTTCAGGTCGTCACCCAGCGCATCTTCCTGGAACAGGCTCTGTTCCAGGCGGGCGATGATCTCCGAATTCATGCTGCGGTGATGATTACGCGCCACGTCAGCAATGCGTTCACGCATACCGTCGGGCAGGCGGACTACGAATTTGTCAGCCGTGCGGCTGGAATAGATGGCCTGTTTCATAGGGCGTATACATTAAACCGGTTAGTTCAGGAAAGCGATGCTGGCATTCAGCTACTGAATTGTCACTGCTTTGACCATGATAGGCACTAGCCGTTCAGTCGGTAACCGCATCGGTTCGTTTAGTCGGTCGACTATTTGACGCCAATTACGTGTCGAATTGTGGGCCGAATACAGGCGCTTTGCCAGCACCAGTTGTCTGAAATGTGTCCAGATAGGCATATCTGATGTACCGGTCAGTATCCGTGCCTGTGGGAAGCCCCGTGCTTGAGCTCCTGCCCTGACTTCTACGGCAGGTTGCTGCAGATTCGCCTGAGGACGAATTTCGTGCCCAGCCCTCTGGCGAAGCACATGACAAAACGCCCCTCGCTCGTTAACATGCCGCCCGGTCGCAGGGGAGCCTGCGTATGTCCCAGTAGCTCAATTGGATAGAGCATCCCCCTCCTAAGGGGAAGGTTGGAGGTTCGACCCCTCTCTGGGACGCCAGAATGCCTAAAGTCCGCAGCCATTGAGGCATGCGGGCTTTTTTCATGGCTCCGAAAACGAAAAAACCGGCCGCTGGGGCCGGTTTTTTCAATCGACTGATGTCGACTCGGGAATTGGTCGGAGCGACTGGATTCGAACCAGCGACCTTCTCGTCCCGAACGAGACGCGCTACCAAGCTGCGCTACGCTCCGAAGGATGGCGCGCATTCTACCGAAAAAGTTTTGCTGCACAAGGGGTTAGCTGAAAAGTTTTTTGCCCCACGTCCCTGTGGGCTGCCGCGTCAGAGTTCCTTGACGGTAATGACCTGATCCTTGTTGATCTTCGCGGGTTTGCCGTCGAGCTGTTCGAACTCGTAGAAGCCCGAGTCCTCGTCGAATTCCGGGGTGTCCACGGTCTGGATCTGGCTGCCGTCGTTGAGGGTGATCACGCTGGGGGTCGAGCAGCCGGCGAGGGCAATGAAGCCTAGGCTGGCGAAGAGGATGGGCAGCTTCCGTCGGTTCATGGGTAACTCCTTGAGTTGCGAGTGAGTACCGTTGGTCTGACGGAATCCTGCGGCTCAAGTTCAACCCGGTGTGGTTTGTGACAGCAGTTGCGGGGTATTCAGATTGGCCAGGCGTGGGTCGTCCAGGGCGCAGCGGCAGGCGCGCGCATCCAGGCGCAGCAGGGCGCGCAGGGGGCTGCGTTCACCGTTTTGCCACTCCTCTTGCAGCCGTCCAAGTGCAGACCTGGGCAGCAGGCAGAACATGGGCTGCCAATGCTCGTCCTGCTTCACCATTACCGGCGTTGCCCGGTTGTCTTCTGCCGTTTCGCGCAGCGCCTGCAACAGGGCGTGATCAATCAGAGGGGCGTCACAGGGCAGCACCAGAAGCCAGTCATGGCGGGCAGCGCCGAGGCCGGCGAGGATGCCGGCCAGCGGGCCGGGGAAGTCGCTATCGGCATCGTTCACCAAGCGGTCGGCGTAGGCCGCGTAGCGCTCGGCGTTGCGATTGCAGGAGATGATCAGGTCGTCGGTGAGTGGGCGTACCACCCGGTACAGATGGGCGATCAGCGGCTGGCCGCGCCATTCGATCAGGCCCTTGTCGCGCCCGCCCATGCGCTGGCCACGGCCGCCGGCGAGCAGCAGGATGGAGCAGGGGTGCAGGTGCGGGCGGGGCATGGCGGGCGCTCTGATGCGGGGCCTGTGGTATAACACCGGCCAGTTTTCGCCACAACCGGACCACGCCATGAGCCACAAGGCCGAGGCGGCTTTCGTGCCGCTGAACATCGCCGTTCTTACCGTCAGCGATACCCGTTCCCTGGACACCGACACCTCCGGCCAGCTGTTCGTCGACCGCCTCAGCGCCGCCGGCCATCACCTGGCTGCACGGGTGCTACTCAAGGACGACCTGTACCGCATCCGCGCCCAGGTGGCGCAGTGGATTGCCGAGGATGAGGTGCAGGTGGTGCTGATCACCGGCGGCACCGGTTTTACTGGCCGCGACAGCACGCCCGAGGCGGTGGCTTGCCTGCTGGACAAGCAGGTGGATGGCTTCGGCGAGTACTTCCGGCAGATCTCGGTGGCCGATATCGGCACCTCCAGCATGCAGTCGCGCGCCCTGGCCGGCCTGGCCAACGGCACCCTGGTGTGCTGCCTGCCGGGCTCGACCAATGCCTGCCGCACCGCCTGGGACGGCATCCTCGGCGAGCAGCTGGACAATCGCCATCGCCCCTGCAACTTCGTTCCGCACCTGAAGCAGGCGGCGCCCTGCGGTAGTCGCGGATGAGCCTGCTGCCGGTCGAGGAAGCGCTGAGTCGCCTGCTGGCGCTGGCCGAGGCGACACCGATCGATGCACGCGAGATCGTTTCGCTGGCCGCTGCCGATGGACGTGTGCTGGCCACCGATCTGGTCGCCGGCCTGGACCTACCGCCCTGGCCAAACAGTGCCATGGATGGCTATGCCCTGCGTCTGGCCGACTGGCAGGGCGAGCCGCTGCCGGTGAGCCAGCGCATCCTTGCCGGCCAGGCGCCGGAACCGCTGCAGCCGGGCAGCTGTGCGCGCATCTTCACCGGCGCGCCGCTGCCGGCGGGCGCCGACACGGTGGAAATGCAGGAGAACGCCGAGATTCTGGCCAACGGCCGGGTGCGTTTCCTTGAGCCGATCAGGGTCGGACAGAACGTCCGCCCCCAGGGTCAGGAGACCCGTGCCGGTGAAGTGGTGCTGCCGGCCGGCACCCGCTTGGGGCCGGTCGAATTGGGGCTGGCCGCCTCGCTCGGTTGCGCGGTGCTGGTGGTGCGACGCAGGCCGCGGGTGGCGGTGGTGTCGACCGGTGACGAGCTGGTCGAGCCCGGCCAGCCGCTCGGCCCGGGGCAGATCTACAACAGCAACCGCAGCCTGCTGTGCGCCTGGCTGCAGCGCCTGGGCTGCGAGGTACGCGACGCCGGCATCCTGCCGGACGATGCGCAGCGCACCCGTGAGGCGCTGGCGGCGCTGGGCGACGCCGACCTGATTCTCTCCACCGGTGGGGTATCGGTCGGTGAGGCCGATCATCTTGGCCAGGTGCTGCGCGAGGAGGGCGAACTGGCCCTGTGGAAGCTGGCAATCAAACCGGGCAAGCCGCTCACCTGCGGGCATTTCCGTGGCGTGCCGGTGCTCGGTCTACCGGGCAATCCGGCCTCGACCCTGGTGACGTTCGCCCTACTGGCCAGGCCCTACCTGTTGCGCCGCCTCGGCGTGCAGAGGGTCGCGCCGCTGAGCGTCGAGGTCGCGGCCGGCTTCGCCTGGAGCAAGCCCGGCAAGCGCCGCGAGTACCTGCGCGCGCGCCTGGAGAATGGCCGCGCCGTGCTCTACCCGAACCAGAGTTCCGGCGTGCTGCGCAGCGCGGCCTGGGCTGATGGCCTGGTGGAGGTGCTGGAGGAGCGGAGCTATGCCGAAGGCGATGTACTGCGCTTCATTCCGCTGAGCGAAGTGTTGGGCTAGGTCCAAGGCGCGGGTATCACCGCCCTGTAGGGCGGGTGAAACCCGCGCGGCCGATGCGGCAGTTCAGAGCGGCGCGCCCTTGCGCCGCTCGCGGTATTCGCCCGGGGTCATGCCGGTCCAGGCCTTGAAGCTGCGGTGGAAGGAACGCGACTCGGTGAAGCCCAGGTAGCTGGCGATGTCCTGGATTGCCAGGTCGCTGCGCAGCAGGTAGTGCTCGGCCAGTTCCTGGCGCAGCTGGTCGAGAATTTCCTGGTAGCTGGTGCCGGCCTGCTGCAGGTGGCGCTGCAGGGTGCGTACCGTCATGTGGAATTTCTCGGCGACCTTTTCCTTGCGCGGCAGGCCGTCCTTCAGCAGCAGGCGCAGGGCGTTCTTCACCCGTTGCGGCAGCGGCTCGTTGTCGTCCAGGCCGGCCATCATGGTCAGCGCGTGTTCTTCCAGGGTACGCAGCAGGTTGGCGTCGGCCTGGCGCAGGGGGATGGCCAGGTAGTCCAGCGGCACCAGCAGGGCGTTGCATGGCTGGCCGAAGCGCACCGGGCAGCCGAAGAAGGCCTCGTAATCCTCCTGCGGCGCCTCGGCGGGGCGCTCATGCTCCAGCCAGACCTCGCGCGGCGACCTATCCATGTCGGCGATCCAGCGCGCGTAGAGCATCCACGAGGCCAGCACGTTCTCCACCATGTGGCGGCGGATGCCGGCGCTCTCGTGGCGGCAGTTCCAGATCAGCCGTACATGGTCGCCGGCCATCTCCAGGCGGCTGGTGCCCATGTCGCCGACCAGCTTCTCGTAGGGCACGATGCGGCTCATGGCCTCGCCCAGGGTCGCGCAGTTCATGGTGATGTAGCCGAGTACGCTCCACGAGCCAGGCTGCACGTAGCGCGCCGAATGCAGGCCGAACAGCGGGTCGCCGGACACCTGCATCAGGTGCTGCAGCAGGCGCTCGTGGGCCTCGCTGGGGATGCGCCGGCCGTTGTCGGCCAGGTCTTCGAGGGTCACGCCGGCTGCGCGGCGCGCGGCCTCCAGATCCAGGCCGAGGGCTTCGGCATGGCGCAGGTACTTGAGCAGGGCGGGGACCGAGGTATAGCCGAGGGTCAGCATGGTTTTCTTGTTGTTCTGCTTGTCATGATTGGCGACAGCCGCTGGCCCGATCCGACAGTGACCGGCGCGGGCGGCTGGCTAGTATAGGCAGCCATCGAGAATGACCGGAATAGTGGGAGCACGCATGCGACGTTGGAATGGATGGGGCGATGAGGCCACCGTGGTGGAGCTGCCGGCGCATGGCGCGGCCTTCCTGGAGAACCTGGTTGGCAGCGGGCAGCGCCTGGACGATGCCACGCTCGAACAGGTGCTGGTGCAGGTGCCCGAATCGCGTCTGATCCTGCGTCATCCGCTGGTCAGCGTCGATGCCGAAGTGCGCGTGCGCCATGCCCGCGGGCAGAGCCTGCCGGACTGGCTGGCCATGCGCTCTGGTGATTTCGGCGTGTTCCCCGACGCTGTCGCCCTGCCGGAAACCGCCGCGCAGATCCGTGAGCTGCTGGCCTGGGCCAGGGAACAGGACGCCATTGTCATCCCCTACGGTGGCGGCACCTCGGTGGCCGGCCATATCAACCCGGCCGAGTCCGCCAAGCCGGTGCTGACCCTGTCGCTGGAGCGCATGACCCAGCTGCTCGACCTCGACGAGCAGAGCCAGATCGCCACCTTCGGCCCCGGCGCCAACGGCCCGCAGGTAGAGGCGCAGCTGCGCGCGCGCGGCTATACCCTCGGCCACTTCCCGCAGTCCTGGGAGCTGTCCACCCTTGGCGGCTGGGTTGCCAGCCGTTCCAGTGGCCAGCAGTCGCTGCGCTACGGGCGCATCGAGCAGCTGTTCGCCGGCGGCAAGGTCGAGACCTTCGCCGGCACCCTGGACATCCCGACCTTCCCGGCCTCGGCTGCCGGGCCGGACCTGCGCGAGCTGATCCTCGGCAGCGAAGGCCGCTTCGGCGTGATCTCCGAGGTCAAAGTGCGCGTCACCAAGCTGGCCGAGCAGGAGAAGTTCTTCGCCGTGTTCCTGCCCAGCTGGCAGCAGGCCCTGGCCGGCATCCGCGCCCTGGTCCAGGCACGCATCCCGCTCTCCATGCTGCGCCTGTCCAACGCCATCGAGACCGAGACTCAGCTGGCTCTGGCCGGCCATCCGGAACAGATCGCCCTGCTGGAGAAGTACCTGGCCCTGCGCGGCGCGCGCGCCGGCAAGTGCATGCTGACCTTCGGCGTCACCGGCAACCGCAGCCAGAACGCGCTGTCGGTGAAGCAGGCGAAAAAGCTGCTGAAGAGCTTTGGCGGCGTGTTCACCGGCACCCTGCTGGGCAAGAAATGGGCGGAGAACCGCTTCCGCTTCCCCTACCTGCGCCATGGCCTGTGGGAGGCCGGCTACGCGGTGGATACCCTGGAGACGGCCACCGACTGGAACAACGTCGACCACCTGCTGAACCAGGTCGAGGCCAGTCTGCGCCAGGGCCTGGCGGAGGAGGGCGAGCGGGTCCACGTGTTCACCCACCTGTCGCACGTCTACGGCCAGGGTTCGAGCATCTACACCACCTACGTGTTCCGTCCGGGCGACCGCTACGAAACCACCCTGGCGCGCTGGACCAAGCTCAAGCGGGCGGCCAGCCAGACCATCGCCGCCAACCGCGGCACCATCAGCCACCAGCACGGCGTCGGTCGCGACCACGCGCCGTACCTGGCGGCGGAGAAGGGCGAGCTGGGCATGGCGGCGCTCAAGGCCATGGCGCAGCACTTCGACCCCGAAAGCCGCTTGGCGCCCGGCGTGTTGCTGGAAGACTGAGATGAGCTGGAACGCGCAGTGGCGCGAAGCCGCGCTGCCCGAGCTGGCGGCGCGCGACTGGGACCTGATAGTCGTCGGCGGCGGCATCAGCGGCGCCGGCATCCTGCGCGAGGCGGCGCGACGCGGCTGGAGCTGCCTGCTGCTGGAGCAGCGCGATTTCGCCTGGGGCACCTCCAGCCGCTCGTCGAAGATGGTCCACGGCGGCCTGCGCTATATCGCCAAGGGCCAGCTGGGCCTGACCCGCGACTCGGTGCGCGAGCGCCAGCGCCTGCTCGGCGAGGCGCCAGGCCTGGTCGATGCGCTGCCGTTCCTGTTTCCGCATTACCGCGGCCAGTTCCCCGGCCCCCGGGTGTTCGGCGGCCTGCTCGGCGTTTACGACGCCCTGGCCGGCCAGCGCCTGCACCGCTATCACCCGGCCGGCGAGCTGCGCTACCTGGCGCCGGGGCTGAACGACGCCGAGCTGCTCGGCGGCACCCTGTTCACCGATGCGGTCACCGACGATGCGCGCCTGGTCATGCGCGTGCTGGGCGAGGCGCGGGCCGAGGGCGGCGAGGCGCTCAACGGCATGCGTGTGGTCGAATTGAGCCGCGACGGCGAGCGGGTGAACGGTCTGGTCGCCGAGGACTGCGGAAGCGGTCGGCGCTTCAGCTTCCGCGCCCGCGCCGTGGCCCAGGCCACCGGTGCCTGGGCCGACGAGCTACGCCACAAGAGCGGCCTGGAACATATCCGTCCGCTGCGCGGCAGCCACCTGCTACTGCCGGCCTGGCGCCTGCCGGTGGCCCAGGCCATCAGCTTTATGCATCCGGAAGATGGCAGACCCGTCTTCGTGTTTCCCTGGGAAGGCGCCACGGTGATCGGCACCACCGACCTGGACCATGGTGAGGCGCTGAACCGCGATGCACGGATCACGGAAGCAGAGGTGGAGTATCTGCTGGCGGCCTGCGCCAGCGTGTTCCCGCAGGCCAAGGTCGGTCGCGCCGACGTGCTGTCCACCTGGGCCGGCGTGCGCCCGGTGGTCAGCGAGGGCGAAAGCACCGGCAAGAAGCCGTCGGACGAGAAGCGCGAGCATGCCCTGTGGGTCGAGCCCGGCTGCGTGACCCTGGCCGGCGGCAAGCTGACCACCTTCCGCCTGCTGGCCCTGGAAGTGCTGCGCGCCTGTGCGCCGATGCTCGGGCGCGAGGTGGCGGATGTGGGGCAGGCGGTATTCCATGCCGCGCCGCCGGTGGCGCTGCCCGGCCTGAGCCTGAGCCAACAGCGCCGGCTGGCCGGTCGCCATGGCCGCGCACTGCCGCGCCTGGCCGAGCTGATCGGTGAGCTGGGCAGCGAGTGCGTCGGCGCCAGCACCACGCTGTGGGCCGAGCTGGCCCTGGCCTGCGACGACGAGCTGGTGCTGCAACTGGACGACCTGCTGCTGCGCCGCACCCGCATCGGCCTGTTGCTGGCGGGCGGCGCCGAGGCCGAGCTGCCGCGCATCCGCGCCCTGTGCCAGCCGCGCCTGGGCTGGAGCGATGCGCGCTGGGACGAACAACAACAACGCTACCTGGCACTGTGGCGCCAGTGCTACAGCCTGCCGGGTGAACCCTCTTGAACGAACAACGCTATCTGCTGGCCATCGACAACGGCACCCAGAGTGTGCGCGCGCTGCTCTTCGACCTGGCCGGCAACCTGGTCGGCAAGGGCAAGGTGGAGCTGGAACCCTACTACTCCGCGCACCCCGGCTGGGCCGAGCAGGACCCGGAGTACTACTGGCGCAGCCTGGGCGAGGCCTGTGAGCAGCTCTGGGCCAGCGTCGACATCGACCGCCGGCAGATTGCCGGCGTGTCGCTGACCACCCAGCGCGGCACCCTGATCAACGTGGACGAGGCCGGCCAGCCGCTGCGCCCGGCCATCCTCTGGCTGGACCAGCGCCGTGCCGAGGTCGAGGGCCGCATCAAGGGGCCCTGGGGCTGGCTGTTCAAGCTGATCCGCGAAGAGGAGACCATCGACTACTTCCGCAGCCAGGCCGAGGCCAACTGGATCACCCAGCAGCAGCCGGAAATCTGGGCGCGCACGCACAAGTTCCTGCTGCTCTCGGGTTTTCTCACCCATCGCCTGTGCGGCCGCTTCGCCGACTCGGTGGGCAGCTGCGTGGCCTACCTGCCGTTCGACTACAAGCGCCTGTGCTGGGCCAAGCCGAGCGACTGGAAGTGGCAGGCCATCCCGGTGCGCCCGGACATGCTGCCGGAGCTGGTCAAGCCGGGCGAGCGTATCGGCGCCATCAGCGTCGAGGCCAGCCGGCACACCGGCATTCCCGAGGGCCTGCCGCTGATCGCCGCCGCCTCGGACAAGGCCTGCGAGGTGATCGGTGCCGGCGGCGTGGAGCCGAGTACGGCCTGCCTGTCCTACGGCACCACGGCGACCATCAACACTACGCGGGCCAAGTACCTGGAGACCATTCCACTGATCCCGCCGTACCCGGCGGCGATTCCCGACCACTACAACACCGAGGTCATGGTGTTTCGTGGCTTCTGGATGGTCAGCTGGTTCAAGGAACAGTTCGGCCACGCCGAGCGCCAGCGTGGTCTGGAGCTGGGCGTGGAGGCCGAGACCCTGTTCGACGAGCTGGTCGAGAGCGTGCCGCCGGGCTCCATGGGCCTGATGCTGCAGCCGTTCTGGTCGCCGGGCATCCGCGAGCCGGGGCTGGAGGCCAAGGGCTCGATCATCGGCTTCGGTGACGTGCATACCCGCGCGCACCTCTATCGCGCCATCCTCGAAGGCCTGGCCTACGCCCTGCGTCAGGGCCGCGAGAAGATCGAGCAGCGCTCTGGTACGCGTATCCAGCGCCTGCGCATTTCCGGCGGCGGCTCGCAGAGCGACGCGGCCATGCAGCTGACCGCCGACATCTTCAACCTGCCGGCCGAGCGCCCGCACCTGTACGAGACTTCCGGCCTCGGCGCGGCCATCGACTGCGCCGTCGGCCTCGGCCTGCACCCGGACTTCCCCACAGCCATCGCCGCCATGACCCGCGTCGGCAAGGTGTTCCAACCCAACCCGCAGGCGGTGGCGGTCTACGAGCGGCTGTACCGCGAGGTCTACCTGCGCATGTACAAACAGCTCAGACCGCTGTACCGCAGCATTCGCGAGATCACCGGCTACCCGGCCTAGGCACTTCCTGCCGCTATCCCCAGTCTGCTTATACTCAGGCGACAGGCGAAGGAGGGTGCATGAGCGGACGCAAGGCATGGCTGATCCTGCATGGCAAGCAGGCGCAGAACGAGGAGGTGCGCGCCGCCGTGCTGGCGCTGCGCGAGCGCGGCTGGCAGCTGGCCGTGCGCCTGACCTGGGAAGGTGGCGATGCGGCGCGCCTGGTGCAGGAGGCGCTGGACGCCGGCTATTCCACCCTGATCGCCGGTGGTGGCGACGGCACCCTGCGTGAAGTGGCGGAGGCCCTGGCGCTGGCCGGCGGCCAAGCCAGCCTGGCGCTGCTACCGCTGGGCACCGCCAATGATTTCTGCCGTGCCGCCGGTATTCCGCTGCTGCCGGCCGAGGCGCTGGCCCTGCTGGAGTGCGAGCCGCGCCCGATCGACCTGGGCGAGGTGGATGGTCAGCTGTTCCTCAACATGGCTACCGGCGGCTTCGGCTCCAGGGTCACCGCCAATACGTCCGAAGAGCTTAAGAAACTGCTCGGTGGCGCCGCCTATTTCCTCACCGGGTTGACGCGCTTCTCCGAAGTGCACTCGGCCTTCGGGCGCTTTCGCGGGCCGGATTTCGCCTGGGAGGGCGACTTCCTTGCCCTGGGCATCGGCAACGGTCGACAGGCTGGCGGCGGCCATGTGCTCTGTCCGCAGGCTCGGGTGAACGACGGCCTGCTCGACATCTGCATAGTGCCGGCGCCGCAGGACGTGGTCGGCACCCTGGGCACGCTGCTGTCCGGCGGAGTGCTGGGGCTGGAGACGGTATCGCTCAGTGCGCGCCTGGCCTGGCTGGAAGTCGAAGCGCCGGAGGGGCTGGACATCAACCTCGATGGCGAACCACTGGAAAGCCGCCACCTGCGTTTCGCCGCGCGTGCCGGCGCCTTGTCCGTGCACTTGCCGGAGTCTTCGCCGCTGCTCGGGTAGGCGGCTGGCGCGGTCCGCGCCCGTGCGGCATGATGGCGCCAGGCCATACCCTGCAGTTTGCGTGCAAGCGGCCGATAGAGGCTAGACTCGATACAGTGATGAGGAGCAGTTAGATGGCCGGCATTCTCGATACAGTGGACCAGCGCACCCAACTGGTGGGTGAGAACCGTCTGGAAATCCTCATGTTCCGCCTGGCCGGGCGCCAGCTGTTCGCCATCAACGTGTTCAAGATCCAGGAAGTGCTGCAGCTGCCCAAGCTGACCCTGATGCCGCACCGCCACCCGCACGTCTGCGGCGTGGTCAGCCTGCGCGGGCAGACCCTGCCGGTGATCGACCTGTCCCAGGCCATCGGCATGCGTCCGCTGACCCCCAACGAGAACAGCACCATCATCGTCACCGAGTACAACCGCTCGGTGCAGGCGTTCCTGGTCGGTGGCGTGGATCGCATCCTCAACCTCAACTGGGAGTCCATCCTGCCTCCGCCCGGTGGAGCGGGGCGCCAGCACTACCTGACCGCCATCACCAAGGTGGATGACCAGATCGTCGAGATCATCGACGTGGAGAAGGTGCTGGCGGAAATCGCCCCGATGAACACCAAGGTCTCCGAGGAAAAGCTGGCCGAGCCGCTGCTATCCAAGGCCATCGGCCGCGAGGTGCTGCTGGTGGACGACTCCAGCGTGGCCCTCAACCAGCTGCGTGATACCCTGACCCAGCTGGGCATCCGCCCGCACACCGCCAGCGACGGTCTCAAGGGCCTGCAGCAATTGAAGAAGTGGGCCGATGCCGGCGAGAACATGACCGACAAGCTGCTGATGGTGTTCACCGATGCGGAGATGCCGGAGATGGACGGCTACCGCCTGACCACCGAGATCCGCAACGATCCGCGCCTGAAGGACCTCTACGTGGTGCTGCACACCTCGCTGTCCGGTAGTTTCAACGATGCCATGGTGAAGAAGGTCGGCTGCGACAACTTCCTCTCAAAGTTCCAGCCGGACAAGCTGGTCGACGTGATCCTCGATCGCCTGCGCCGCGACGCCTGATCGCCAGGCTTGAGTGGCCGGCGTCCTCCCCGTATAACCGGCATTCACGATCCAAGGATGCCGGCCCCATGCAACTCTCCGCCCTCTACCGTTACCCGCTCAAATCCGCCCGTGGCGAGAGCCTGAGCAGTTCGCCCCTGGAGGCGCTGGGCCTGCGTGGCGACCGGCGCTGGATGCTGGTGGAGCCCGAGAGCGGGCGTTTCCTGACCCAGCGTCTGCTGCCGCAGATGAGCCAATTGAGTGCGCTGTACAACGCCACGGGTGGCCTGAGCCTGAGCGCGCCCGGGCATGGCCGCCTGGAGGTGGCGCTGCCCGATCCCGAGGCTGATCTGCGTGGCGTGACCGTCTGGCGCGACAGCCTGCGTGTGCCGGATGCCGGCGATGCCGCGGCCGAGTGGCTGGGCGCCTTCCTCGGTCGGCCCTGCCGCCTGGTGCAGGTGCCCGAGGCGCGCGCCCGCCAGGTCGATACCGGCTACGCCCAGCCCGGCGACAAGGTGGCCTTTTCCGATGGTTTCCCGCTGCTGCTGATCGGCCAGGCCTCGCTGGACGACCTCTCCGCGCGGGTCGGCCGGCCGCTGGAGATGCTGCGATTTCGCCCCAATCTGGTGATCGAGGGCAGCGCGCCCTATGCCGAGGACGGCTGGAAGCGCATCCGCATCGGTACCATCGAGTTCGAGGTGGCCAAGGGCTGCAGCCGCTGCATTCTCACCACCATCGACCCGCAGACCGGCGAGCGCAACGCCGACCGCGAGCCGCTGACTACCCTGAAGACCTATCGCGAGCGCGACGGTGATGTCTACTTCGGGCAGAACCTGTTGCCGCGTGACACCGGCGAGCTGCGCCTGGGCATGCCGGTCGAGGTGCTGGAGTAGCACGCCAGTCGATGCGTGAGTCCCGCCAGCTTCCTCAGCGCTCGCGCAGCGCTTCCGAGCGGGCCTTGAGCACCGGCTTGAGCAGGTAGTCCAGCACGCTCTTCTGGCCGGTGACTATGTCCACGGTGGCGACCATGCCGGGGATGATCAGCAGCGGGTGTTCCTCGGTGCCCAGATGGCTCTTGTCGGTGCGCACCTGGATCAGATAGAAGCTGTTGCCTTCCTCGTCGGTGATGGTGTCGGCGCTGATCACCTCCAGCTTGGCCTTCAGCCCACCGTAGATGGTGAAGTCATAGGCGGTGAACTTGACCATGGCCTTCTGCCCAGGGTGCAGGAAGGCCACGTCCTGCGGCCGCACCTTGGCCTCGATCAGCAGGTTGTCCTCCAGCGGCACCACCTCGACCATCGGATCGCCGGGCTGCACCACGCCGCCGATGGTGTTGACCTTGAGCAGCTTGATCACCCCGTAGACCGGCGAGATCACCGTGGTGCGGCTGACCCGGTCCTCGATGGCCACGCTGGTGGAGGTGATCTTCTTCAGTTCGGTGCGGACCTCGTTGAGCTCCTTGAGCGCCTCGGTGCGGAAGGCCAGGGTCGATTCGTTGAGCTTGCTCTCTATTTCCTGCATGGCCGCCTCGGCCCTGGGAATGGCCAGGTTGGTGGCGTCCAGCGAGCCGCGCACTTCCACCGCGCTGCGGCGCAGGCGCAGGATCTCCACCTCCGAGATGGCGCCGGTGCCCACCAGCGGTTGCGACATGTTCAGCTCCTGCTGGAGCAGCCCCAGGCTGGAACGATACTGCTGGGCCTTGGCGCGGAACTCGGCCAGCTCCTGGGTCTTCTGCCGCAGCTGTTCGCGCAGGGTGTTCTGCTCGCTGTCCAGGCGCTGCTGGCGCGAGCGGTACAGGGCCATCTCGTCCTCGGCCAGCTGCGGCGCCTGCTTGACCAGGTCCTCCGGCAGGGCGATGGGGCGTCCTTCGGCCTCGGCACTGAGGCGCTCGACCCGCGCCAGCAGGGCCAGGCGGTCGGCCTCGGTTTCCCCTCGGTTGGAAATGAAACGGGTGGCGTCCAGGCGAAGCAGCACGTCGCCCTTGTTCACTACCTGGCCCTCGCGCACGAAGATTTCCGTGACTATGCCGCCTTCCAGGTTCTGGATGACCTGTACCTTGCTGGAGGGGATGGCCTTGCCTTCGCCGGTGGTGACTTCCTCCAGTTCGGCGAACTTGGCCCAGATCAGCGCCGCCAGTAGGCAGGCGGTCACCGACCAGACGGTGGCGCGGGCCAGCCAGGGCGAGTCCTCGAGGATGGCGCCGTCCACCTCCGGCATGAATTCGGTGTCCTGCTTCTGCCGCTTCAGGCTGCCGAAGTAGTCGCGCAGGGATTGGGCGAGTTCCATGGGGGTTCTCCCGCTAAACCGCCGCCGGGCCGACACGGCCCTTGCGCAGGGCGTCGATCACCGCTTCCTTGGGGCCATCGGCGACTATGTGGCCGTAATCCATCACGATCAGGCGGTCGACCAGGCTGAGCATGGACGTCCGGTGGGTGATCAGCAGCAGGGTCTTGCCCTGCGACCAGCTCTGCAGGCGGTTGCGCAGGATGTCCTCGCTGGTGTTGTCCATGGCACTGGTGGGTTCGTCCAGCAGCAGGATCGGCGGGTCCAGCAACAGTGCGCGAGCCAGCAGTACGGCCTGACGCTGGCCGCCGGAAAGCAGCTGGCCGCGTTCGCCCACCGGACGGTCGAAGCCCTGTGGGTGCTGGCGGGCCAGCTCGGTGACGCCGGCGAGCTCCGCCACCTCCAGCATGCGCGCGTCGCTGACGTAGCGTGCCCCCAGCGTCAGGTTGTCACGCAGGCTGCCGGCCAGCAGCGGCAGGTCATGGGCGACGTAGCCGATCTGGTGGCGCAGGTCGGCCACGTCGAGCTGGCGCAGGTCTAGGCCGTCGAGCAGGATCTGGCCTTCGTCCGGGGTGTAGAAATTCATCAGCAGGCGCGCCAGGGTGCTCTTGCCCGAGCCGCTGCGGCCGATGATGCCCACCCGTTCGCCGGCGGCCATGTGCAGGCTGACCTTGCTCAGCGCCGGGGTGCTCTGCCCGGGGTAGCTGAAGCTGACCTGGCGCACGTCCAGCGCCCCCTTGAGGTGGGTGCGTTCCAGCGGGCGCTGCTTGGGCTGGCGCTCCTGGGGCAGGGCCATCAGGGCGTCGGTGCTGGTCATGGTCAGGCGCGCCTGCTGGTAGCGGGTGATCAGGCCGGCGATCTGGCCCAGGGGCGCGAGTACCCGGCTGCCGAGCATGTAGCAGGCGACCAGGGCACCGACGCTGAGGTTGCCGGCGATGATGATGTAGACCCCGGAGACTATGGTGGCCATGCCGGCGAACTGCTGCAGGAACATGGTGCCGTTGGTGGCCAGGGAGGCGAGGAAGCGGGCGTGGCTGTCCAGGCGGGTGAGCGCGCCGTGGGTCTTTTCCCAGTGGTGCTGGCGCTCGCTTTCGGCGCTGCACGCCTTGAGGGTCTCCAGGCCGCCGAGGGTCTCGATCAGCAGAGCCTGGCGTTCGGCGCCGAGCGCCAGGCTCTTCTCCACCGTGTCGCGCAGGCGCGCCTGGATGATCAGGGCGAACAGCGCGGTGATCGGGAAGGCCAGCAGCGGGATCACCACCAGCCAGCCACCGAGCAGGCCGATGACCAGGATCATCAGCAGCGAGAAGGGCAGGTCGATCAGGCTGGTGAGGGTGACCGCGGTGAGGAATTCGCGCAGGCCCTGGAAGTCGTGGATGCTCTGCGCGAAACCGCCGACCGTGGCGGGCCGGGCCTTCATCGACATGCCGGTGATGCGCTCGAACAGGGTGGCGGACAGCACCACGTCGGTCTTCTTGCCAGCCACGTCCAGCAGGTAGGCGCGCAAGACCCGCAGCAGCAGCTCGAAGCCGGTACCGATGAACAGGCCGATGGCCAGAACCCACAGGGTAGAAGTTGCCTGGTTGGGCACCACCCGGTCGTAGGTCTGCATGACGAACAGCGGCACCATCAGGCCGAGCAGGTTGATCAGCAGGCTGGCCAGTACGGCGTCGGTATAGAGCCAGCGTGATAGCTTGAGGGTGTCGCGGAACCAGGCCTCGACCCTTGGCACCAGGGGGGTGCGGGTATCTTCCAGCTCATGCTGCGGCTTGGCGAAGAAGGCCTGGCCGCTGTACTCGATGGCCAGATGCTCGCGGTTGACCCACTGCTCGCCGCCATCGGCCTCGCAGGGCAGGATCTGCATCTGGTTCTTCGGGCCGATCTTGCGCAGCACGGCGCTGCGACCGTCCTTCAGGAGCAGCAGAACCGGCAGGTTCAGGGGAGAAATGGCTTCCAGCTCACGCCGCAGGATCCGCCCCTGCAGGCCGGCGCGCGCCGCCGCCCGCGGCAGCAGTTCGGCGCTCAGACGCTGTTCGGGCATGGGCAAGCCGGCAGTCAGACTGGCGCGACTGGCCGAACATTCGTGCAGGTTGCAGAGGATCAGCAGGCCATCCAGCAACGGGTCATCGTGACTCTGCCGCTGGTCGTCGGAGGGTCTCCGTTCCATGGTGGTCAAGGTCACTACTCCTGAGCGGTTGCCCGGGGCCGGCGGCCACCGGGCAACGACTTCGCCGGTATTACTGCATGTCCGGCAGGCGGGCCTCGCTCTTCACTTCGGTGAGGGCTACAGCTTCTGCCGGGACTACGACGTTCTGCTTCTTCAGCAGCTCGCCCATGGCGGAAATGACGCGGTACATGGAGAACTCTTCGGTGTAGCGCACCTCGGTGTAGCGGCGGTTGGCGGTGAAGAGTTCGTTCTCGCTGTCCAGCAGGTCGAGCAGGGTGCGTTGCCCCAGGCTGAACTGCTGCTGGTAGGCTTCGCGCACGCGCGCGGTGTAATCGGCGTAATCACGAGCCTTGGGGGTCTGCAGGCGGGCGTTCTCCATGGCGTTCCAGGCCAGGGCCAGGTTCTCGTTGAGCACCCGCAAGGCATTGTTGCGGATGTCCATCGACTGGTTGATCTTGTGCGCGGCGCCCTGCAGACGGGCCTTGTCACGCATGCCGTTGAACAGGTTGTAGTTCATCACCACGGCGGCGCGCCAGGTGTTGTAGTGGCCCTCGTCGCCCTGGGTGTTGTCATCGGCGGTGGTGGCCAGTTCAAGGTCGAAGCGCGGGTAGAAGGGTGCCTTGGCCACTTCGTACTGCTTCTCGGCGGCATGCACATCGGCCTGGGCGGACTTCAGGTAGGGGTTGTTGTCCATCACCGTCTGCCGGGCCATGTTGATGTCTTCCGGCATCTCGCCCTTGACCGTGGCCGGTTGCTCCAGCTCGTCCGGCATGCGCCCGGTGGCGCTGAAGAAGTTGGCCTGGGCGTCAGCCAGGTTGACCTGCTCGGTGTAGAGGTTGTTCTCCGCCAGGGCCAGACGTGCCTCGGACTGGTCAAGGTCGGCGGTGCTGCCGACGCCGCGCTCGCTACGCAGGCGGATCTGGTCATGGATGCGCTGGTGGGCCTGCAGGTTGTTCTCGGCCAGGCTCACCATCTCGCGGCGCTTGAGCACGTCCAGGTAGACCTCGACGGTACGCAGGGCCAGGCTCTCGGAGGTGCCGAGGACGTAGTAGGCGCGGGAGTTGACCACCGACTCGGTGCGGGCCACTTCGTTGGGCGTATTGAAGCCGTCGAACAGCATCTGCCGCAGGCGCAGCTCGGCATCGCGGTAATTCAGGGTCTCTTTATTGTGGTCGCCGAGCGCGCGCGTGCTGGGGCTGTCGGTCTGCTCGCGGCCGTAGCCGACCAGCAGATCGACCGTGGGCAGGTAGCCACCTCTGGCGATCTTCACATCCTCGTCGGCCGAGAGACGATCATTCATGCTGGCGTGCAGCTCGGGATGATTGTCGATGGTGCTCTGGATGGCTTCCGAGAGCGTCATGGCCTGGGCCTGAGCACAGGCCATGGCCAGCAGGATACTGCTGCAGAGCGGTGTAAGAACGCGCATGAGGTGCTTCTCCTTATTTGTATGCTCGGTTCCTGTCGCCAAATAACTGACGCTTTTGCCCGGAAATCTGTTCCAGGTCTGTAACATCACAGCTAAGAACATTCACAAGCGTAGCTAAGAAAAAATCCTCACAAGGTTTATGAGGAAAAAGTCTTATGCACTCTGTGAGAACGGGCACATTGTTTCTTCCGTAAGCCGCGAAAAACGGGGCCTTCAGGCCTTTTCGCAGTTAAGACGGATGGTCAATCGCAGTTTGGAGCATAAGGGGCGGGGATGTTCTGAGGAGTGATCCGGTGCAGTTGGGGCGACACTTTTTTGTCGCATTGCAATTTTCAGGTTTATCGCACCGCGCGAATTCATTCAGTTCTTCTTCGTACGCAATCCCGGGTTCGAAAGGTGGTTTGGCCCTTTTGAAACGTGTCGGCGGTGGTCGGCAGCTGTAGTGCGGAGGAAGGAATCATGGCTACTTTGATTGGTGTCGTCAGTCAGGTTGTCGGCGAGGTCTTTGCGGTAGCCGGCGATGGAACGCGTCGACCGCTAGTCGAAGGCGATCGTGTCTATGCCGGCGAGCAACTGGTTACTGGCGCAGGCGGCGCGGTCGCGGTCACTCTCACCAATGGTGAGGTTCTCACCCTCGGGCGCGACAGCAGCCTGAACCTCAATGAGCAGATGCTGGCCGGTGGCGATGGGCAGACGGCCCAGCCGCAGGAACAGGAATCCGCTGCTCCGTCGGACAGCGACCTGACCGATGTCGAGCAGCTGCAGGCCGCGATCGAAGCCGGCGTCGACCCGACCCTGGAGGGCGAAGCGACCGCGGCCGGTCCGGGCGCCGGTGGTGGCGGTGGTGCCGGTGGAGTAGGTGGTGGCCACAGCTTCGTGCTGCTGGGCGAGGTCGGCGGTGCGCTGGATCCGGTGATCGGCTTCCCGACTGCGGGGTTCAACACCGGCCCCGAGTTTCCCGAGGCGGAGCCCATTGTCGATCCAGACCCCGCACCGGTCGCGCCTGACTCCACGCCCACGGTTGAAGTCGAATACGAAGACGCCAGCGGCAATATCGTGGTCGGACCTGCGATTGTCGACGAGGAAGCGCTGGCCGACGGTACCAATCCCGGCAGCAGCGCCGAACAGGCCAGCGGCACCATAGTGATCACCTCCCCTGATGGGGTTTCCTCGCTGCAGATACAGGGTTTCAACGGTGTCTGGGTCGATGTCACCAATGGCGGCGTGGTGGTCGGTCAGTACGGCATCCTCACGGTGGATGCAGCGGGTAACTGGACCTACACCCTAACCAACAACACCCTCGATCACTCCAACCCCAATGCTTCCGGGGCAGCCGACCAGGTCGGCGAAAGCTTCCCGGTGCGGGTCTTCGATCTGGATGGTGACGTGTCGCCGACCGTATTGCTCAACGTCCTGGTCAACGACGATGCGCCCATCCTCACCGAAGGGGAGGGCGCACTGGTCAGCGCCATAGTCGACGAGGATGAGACCTCCGACGGTATCGGTGATGGCGATGCGGTCACCAATGTGGCTTCCGGCGGCCCGGGTACCCTCAACGCGCTGGTCAACTTCGGTGCTGATGGCATCGGCAGCTTCGGCATGAACGGCAGCCCCACTGCCATTGCCAGCCTGGAGGCCCAGGGCCTGACTTCCGGCGGAACCGCACTGAGCTACACGGTGGTCGGCAATGTCCTGACTGCGTCGGCTGGGGCGGAAACCATCTTCACCCTGCAGATTGGGGGCAACGGCAGCTTTACCTTTACCCTGATCGGCCAGCTGGATCACCCGGTCACGGACGGAAACGACAATGAGTTGCTGGAGCTGCCGATCGACTTCTCCGGCCTGTTGAGCGCTACCGATGGCGATGGCGATTCTGTAGGGACATTCAACCCTGGCAGCTTCGTGATCGACGTGGAAGATGACGTGCCGGTACTGATAGGTCGCGGCGACGGCGAGGAAGAGTTCTACCCATCGGTATGGGACATTGTCCACGAGGATGCCCTGACCACGGCTGACGGCGCACCTCACGACGGCAATCCGGAAGGTGGCCAGACCACGACTGTCGGTGGTCCGGCCGGCTCGCTCTCGGCCCTCGTCAATTTCGGTGCCGACGGTCCTGGGGAGTTTGGTCTGTCCAGTGACCTGAGCTCCATGGAACTGCAGGGCCTGACTTCCGGCGGCGTGGCGTTGAGCTACAGCCTGGTCGGTAATGTACTCACCGCCAGCGCCGGCGGCGAAACCATCTTCACCCTGACGGTGAACGGTGACGGCAGTTGGGAGTTCGTGCTCGAAGGCCCGATCGATCATCCCATCCCGGATGGCACCTTCGATTCCGAGGACCTGCCGGGCCTGGGCGTAGACTTCTCCGGCATCCTCACCGCGACTGACGGCGACGGTGACCCGTTGGTGGGCGGCTTCCCGCCCGGCAGTTTTGCCGTGGACATCGAGGACGATGTGCCGATCCTCGCCAATGGCGAGGGCGAGGGCATCAGTGGCGTGGTTCACGAGGATGCCTTGCAGGTCGTCAATGGTGCCCCGCACGAGGGCAATCCGGATGGTCTGGGGCAGACCACCGTGGTGAGCAGTGCCACCGCCGGTTCGCTGAGTGGGCTGGTCAGCTTCGGCGCGGATGGTCCCGGCAGCTTCGGTCTGTCCGGCGATCTTAGTTCTCTCGATCTGCAGGCTCTGGAATCGGGCGGCGTGGCGCTGACCTATGGCGTCGTCGGCAACGTGCTGACCGCCAGTGCCGGCGGCGAAACCATCTTCACCCTGACGGTGAATGCTGATGGCAGCTGGCAATTCGTGCTCGAAGGGCCGATCGACCATCCGGTGGAGGATGGCACCCTCGACGGCGAACTGTTACCGGGGCTGGGCATCGACTTCTCCGGCGTACTGACGGTGACCGATGGCGATGGTGACCCGCTGGTCGGAGGCTTCCCGGCTGGCAGCTTCACCGTGAACGTCGAGGACGATGTGCCACGCCCCGATCAGGATGGCGAGGACCGAATCCTCCATGAAGTGCAGGAAGATGCCCTGACCCTCGGCGGCGGTTCGCCCTACGAGGGCAATGACGAAGGCGGTCAGGTCACCACCGCCAGCGGTGCACCTGGCGATCTGTTCGCGCTGATCGATTTCGGCGCGGATGGCCCGGGCACGGTCGGCCTGTCCACCGATGTCAGTTCGCTCGAACTGCAGGGCCTGGAATCGGGTGGTGTGGCGTTGACCTATGGTGTCGTCGGCAACGTGCTGACCGCCAGTGCCGGCGGCGAAACCATCTTCACCCTGACGGTGAATGCTGATGGCAGCTGGGAGTTCGTACTTGAGGGGCCGATCGACCATCCGATCGCCGATAGCACCCTGGACGACGAGACCCTGCCCGGCGTTGGCATCGACTTCTCGCAGATGCTTACCGCCACTGACGGCGACGGCGACCCCATGGTGATTGCCGTACCGAGTGACAGCTTCGCCATCGATGTCGAAGACGACGTGCCTGTGCCGCGCGAGGTGGTACGTCAGCCCTGGGTCAGCAACCAGGTGGACGAGGACAACCTGCCCGACGGTATCGACGATCTCGACGCTACAGGTACGGTGGCCGTCGGTGCCGCCGGCGCGTTGCACGCCGCCATCAGCTTCGGCGCCGATGGCCCCGGTAGCATAGGCATGTCCGGCAGCCCGGCCGCCATAGCATCGCTGGAAGCCCAGGGCCTGACCTCGGGCGGTGTCGCGCTGAGCTACAGCGTGGTGGGCGACCTGCTGACCGCCATGGCCGGACCGGACACCATCTTCACCCTGCAGGTGAATGGCGACGGCAGCTATACCTTCACCCTGCTCGGCCCACTGGATCACCCGGTCGCCGACGGCACGCCTGCCGGCGACAACGAGCTGCTGGGTTCGCCCATCGACTTCTCGGCGCTGATCACGGCGACCGATGGTGACGGCGACCCGCTGTCCGGCCTCAACCCTGGCAGCTTCGTGATTCAGGTGGAAGACGACATTCCAGTCGCCAAGCCGCTGCAGTACGACAATGAGCAGAACCCGATCCCGCTGGTATCGGCCGAGGTCGACGAGGATGAGCTGCCCGGCGGCATCAGCGACGGCGACGGCGAAGGCACCTCGGTGTCGGGCGGGGCGGGTGCCCTGCATGCGCTGGTCGACTTCGGTGCCGATGGCCCCGGTGACTTCGGTCTGAGCGGCGACCCCCTGGACATCGCCACCCTGGAAGCCCAGGGCCTGACTTCCGATGGCACCCCGCTGTCCTATGCGGTGGTGGGCAACGTGCTCACCGCCTCGGTGGGCGGCGACACCATCTTCACGCTGACGGTGAACCCGGACGGCAGCTACGACTTCGTGTTGAGCGGCCCGCTGGATCATCCGCTACCCGGCAGCACCGATGACGATCAGCTGCTCGGCCTGCCGATCGACTTCTCCGGCGTGCTGACCGCCACCGACGGCGACGGCGACCCGGTCGACGGCTTTGCCGACGGCAGCTTCGTGATCAATGTCGAGGATGATGTTCCCGAGGCCCAGGACGATCATGCCACTGTGCTGGCTGGCCAGACCCAGGACATCAATATGGTGTTCGTGCTGGACTTCAGCGGCAGCATCAGCAACGGCGAGCTGAACACCATGCTGGACGCCGTGCGCACCGCCGGGCAGCAGCTGTTTGCCAGTGCCAACGGTGCCGTGCAGATCCAGATCGTGGTGTTCTCCGAGAGTGCACTGTCCTTCGGCCCCTTCGCTAACGAGGCGGACTTCACCAGCCAGATCAATGCTCTCAATCCGTCCGAGCCGGGTGGGGTAAGACCCAACACCATCGGCAATGGCACCGACTTCACCGATGCCATCGAAGAAGTCATGGACGAGTACGACCCGCTGTCGGGCTGGAGCAACCAGGTCGTATTCATCAGCGACGGCAACCCGAACCAGCAGACCGGCCCCGGCGGCACTTCGCTGGAAACCGACACGGCCAATGACTGGACGACCTTCCTCAACGACCCGAGCAACCCGGTCAACGTGACCACCATCGGCATCGGCGACGGCATCATTGACCAGCGGCTCGAAGAGGTCGATCTCGACGCCGATCCAGACAAGACCCCGCTGCGGGTGGATGACTTCGACGACCTGGTCGACACCCTGCTCGATGTGGTCATCGGTGGCCTGGTCGACGGCAATGTGCTGCTGGGCGAGGACAACGCAAGCGGTGGCGGCGACGACGATCTGTATGGCGCCGATGGTCCCGGCCAGATCCTCTCCATCGAAATCAACGGTTTCACCTACACCTGGGATGGGGTACTGGATGGTGATGAGCAACTCACCGATATCCCCACCGAACATGGCGGCAAGCTGACCTTCAACTTCGCCACCGGCGCCTGGAGCTACCAGGCCGGCGCGGATGTCGATGGCGACAAGACGGAGAGCTTCGACTACGTCATCGTCGACAACGACGGCGACCCCTCGACCGCTACCCTGACCATCCATGTCGAGGACACCGGTCCGGTTGAGGGCTATGTAGACGAAGACAATCTGCCCGACGGCATCGACGATCTGGACGCCGTGACCGATGTTGCCACCGGCAGCGTGGCCGATCTGGTAGTGGGGCCCGATGCGGGTTCGCACTTCACCCTGTCCAGCGATACCAGTGGCGTTACCCCGGCCAGTGCGGGCGGTGTGGCGCTGGTCTACAGCGTGTCCGGCGATACCCTGACGGCCACGGCCGGCCCGGCTGGTCCTGTGGTGTTCACCCTGCAGGTGCTGGACGACGGCAGCTACACCTTCAACCTGGAACAGTCGCTGGATCATCCGCTGGATGGCAGCGATGACGACCAGCTGCTGACCCTGGATTTCACCAGCATCCTGCAGGCCAACGATGGCAGCGATCCGCTGACGCTGGTCGGCGACTTCCTGATCCATGTCGAAGACGATGTGCCGATGATCGATGTCGGTCGCAGTGGCCAGGATGCCGGCGATCTCAATACCCAGGATGCCCAGACCATCGGGCTCGCCGTGGATACCGCGACCAGCGACTTCAGCGGCGCCTTCACGGCGACTCCCAACCATGGTGCAGATGGCCCCGGCACTGTGACCTGGAGTTACTCCATGGTGCTGCTGGTGGCCGAGGGCACGTTCTCCGGGCTGAGCAGCGATGGCGATGACATCTACCTCTACCAGAACGGTAGCGGACAGATAGTCGGCTCCACGGCAAACAGCGAGGGAGGAGTCAGCCTCGGCAATACCATCTTCACCCTGTCGGTGGACAGCGGAACCGGTGTGGTCACCCTGATCCAGCGCCAGGAAATCGACCATGACCTGCCGGGCGATACCAGCAACTACGATGCCCAGGAGGCCGTACTCGGTGCCGGTTTGGTGGGCCTCAAGGGCACTGCCACCATCACCGACTACGACCAAGACACCGACAGCGACAGCCTGACCCTGGACCTGGGTGGCAAGGTGCTGTTCGACGACGACGGCCCGAGCATCAGCCTGGGCTTCGGGCAGAACACCGAGAAACTCAATACCCAGGATGCGCAGACCATTGGTGGTGCATCGGATAGCGATACCGATAGCTTCAGCAGCGCCTTCAGTATTGTCAGCTCAAGTTTCGGTGCCGATGGCCCCGGTAGCATCAGTGCCAGCTACGCGCTGGTCCTGCTCACTACCGAGGGCAGCTCGTCCGGTCTCAGCAGCGATGGTGCGACCATCTACCTGTATGAGGACGGTGGGGTGATCTATGGCTCGACTGCGGCCAACGAGGGCGATGTAGACCCGAGCAACACCATCTTCACCCTCTCGGTGAATGGTTCGGGTCAGGTCACCTTGACCCAGCATGAGGAGATCGACCATAGCCTGCCGGGTGTGGGTAGCAACTACGATGCTCAGGAAGCGCTGCTGGGCAACAATCTGGTGGGGCTGCAGGCTACCGTGACCATCACCGACGACGACGGCGACAGCGCCTCCGACAGCAAGACCCTCGATCTCGGCGGCCGGGTGGCCTTCGACGACCATGGGCCGAGTATCAGCGTGGTGTTCGGCACCGCTCCGAATCCGTCGCTGAACACCCAGGATGCCGAGACCATAGGTGGGGCTTCCGATACCGACTCCGGCAGCTTCTCGGGTGCCTTCGTCGTGACCCCCAACCATGGTGCGGATGGCCCTGGCACCGTCACCCAGACCTACAGCCTCAACCTGCTTGCAGGTGGCACAGGTCCGCTGGCTTCCGGCATGAATAGCGCCGCAGGCCCGATCTATCTGTACAAGATCGGTGGCGAGATCATCGGTTCTTCGTCGGATTCCCTGGCCGGTGTGAACGTGGGCAATACCATCTTCTCGCTGGCGGTGGATGCGGGAACCGGACAGGTGACCCTGACCCAGTTCCAGGAAATCTCCCATGATCTGCCGGGCGTCAACAGCAACTACAGCAATCAGGAGGAAGTGCTGCTGGCCGGCAAGATCGGCCTGACTCTGACTGCCACCATCACCGATGGTGACGGTGACTTCGCCACCGCGGACAAGACCCTGGACCTGGGCGGCAAGATCGCCTTCGATGACGATGGCCCTTCCACCAGCTCCAACCTCGGCGTGCAGCTGGACGATGATGCTCTGTCGGGCGGCATCGCTGGTGGCCCCGGCGGCACCGATGATGCCGACTCGGTGAATACCACCGGTACCCTGGGCCATGACTTCGGCGCCGATGGTGCCGGCACGGTGAAATGGGTGGACTCCGGAGCCCCGGGTGGCTTCACCTACCAGGCAAGCCCGGATGGCTCGCAGCTACTGGTCAAGCAGGGTTCCACCACGGTGCTGACACTGACGCTGAATACCGCGACCGGTGCCTATACCGTTACCCAGAACAACCCGATTCAGCACGACAATGCCAATCTGGAGAACAACCAGTCGTTCACCCTGACCTATCAGGTCACCGACAAGGATGGTGACACCGCGACTGGCAGCCTCTCGGTCAATGTCGACGACGATACGCCAGTGGCGCAGAGCGACACGGCGGTAGCTGTGGCGGGGCAACCGCTCGACGTCAACGCAGTGTTCGTGTTGGACTTCAGCGGCAGCATCGACAATACCGAGCTTAACCAGATGCTGGAGGCCGTGCGTGCTGCGGCTCAGGAACTGTTCAACGGTGCATCCGATGTCAATGTGCAGATCGTGGCCTTCTCCGGCACGGCTCTGTCCTACCCGGTGTACAGCGATTTCGCCAGCTTCTCCGCGCTGATCGACAGCATCAACCCGGCGGATGGTGGAACCCGGCCGTTCAACGGCAACACCGACTTCACCGCCGCCATCGAAGTCACCATGGCCGACTACACGCCGATTTCAGGGTGGAGCAACCAGGTGTTCTTCATCAGCGACGGTAACCCCAATGAGCAGCTGGGCAGCGGAGGCAACTCCCTCGAGGATGACACCGCCAGCGACTGGGCGGACTTCATCAACGCTAATGACCTCAACGTCACCACGATTGGCGTGGGTGGCGGCATCGACGAGGATCGGCTGCAGGATGTCGACCTCGATGGCAGCGGCTCGCCGATTCTGGTGGGCGACTTCGATGATCTGATCGATACCCTGCTGGATGCGGTGACTCCTGATCCGGTCGAGGGCAGCGTCTTGCTCGGCAGCGACGGCGTGGTTAGCGGCGACGATGATGCCTTCGGCGCCGACGGTCCCGGCCGCATCGCTTCCATCGAGATCAATGGCACCACTTACACCTGGGATGGCGTGCTGGATGGCGATCAGCAGCTAACCGACATCCCCACCGAGTGGGGCGGCACCCTGTCGTTCAACTTCGCCTCTGGAGCGTGGAGCTATCAACCGCCGGCCTTGGTCGACGGTGACAAGGTCGAGTCTTTCGACTATGTGATCATCGACAAGGACGGCGATCCGTCACCAGCCACCCTGACCATCCATGTCGAAGATCCGGCACCGGTCATCGGCAAGGTCGACGAGGATGAGCTGCCCGGCGGCATCACCGACAACGATGCTCAGACCACCACTGTCTCCGGCAGCCTGGTGGACCTGCTGGTCGGCACCAACTCCGGCCAGTTCGGCCTGGACAACACACCAACCGGCCTGCCTGCGCTGACTTCCGGCGGCGTGGCCATCACTTACCACTTCTCCGGCAACATCATGACGGCCAAGGCCGGGCTGCTGGATATCTTCACCCTGGAGGTCGAGACAGACGGCAGCTACACCTTCAGCTTGCTCGGGCCGCTGGACCACCCGGACGACAACAATGACGACAACGAGGTGATGACGCTGAACCTCACCGGGGCCCTCGCGGCTTCCGACGGGGTCAATCCGTTGCCGCTGGCCGGTAGCCTGCTGATCCAGGTCGAGGACGATGTGCCCATCGCCTTCACCCCGGTCACCGCGCTGCTGGTCGATCAGGTGGCTGGAACCCGCTCCATCACCGAAAGCCTGCGCTTCGAGGATTCGGCAGGTGCCGATGGCCCAGATCAGGTGAACTTCTCCATCGTCGAGGGCACGGCGGCTCGGGATGCCAGCGGCAATCTGCTGAGCATGAACGGCCAGCAGCTCTACCTGTTCTACGGCAGTGACCAGTCGATCATCGAGGCCAAGACCAGTGCCGGTGGAACTCTGGCGTATCGCATCGATATGGATGCCTCGACCGACAGCTACACCCTGACTACCTACGGCCCCATCGCCAACGGTAGCGAGGTGTCGGCGACCAACCTGACCGGTGTCGGCGGCGGCAACGTGCGCTACAAGGGGCTGATCGACATGGGCGGCACCAACTTCGATGCCCTGCTGTCGACTACCTCGGGAGAGAGCGTCAATACCAACAGCACCGAGATCGGTATCAGTGGCGGCAATAGCTTCAGCAATGGCGAGCAGCTGCGCATCGATCTGGTAAATGGGTTGGTTACTACGGCAAATACCGTTGGATTCACCTACACCAACCACAACACCACTAATCGTTTCGCACAGAAACTGGCCTGGGTCAGCCCCAGTGGCAGCGGCACGGCGACGCTAATCGTCTCGGTGATACTGGCCGACGATGATCTGAGCTTCATCGGCGATGCTTTTGGGGAGACCACCCGTAACCTGTCCACCAGCAATATCCGCGTATTTGCCATCGAAGGTGGTGTGGAAGTGGACAAGACCGGTCTGGTGACACTGACCGATCTGGGCAGCTCGATCCGCATAGCGGGTATGCAGGAGGGTTGGTGGTATGAGGTCACCTCGACCAACAACTTCAGCGCGGTGCAAATCGAGGGTGGTAATGCCCAGACCTTCAAGTTGGGCTTCTTCGAGTACGACCAGGCATCTACCGGGCAGCCGATCAACCTGTCGCACAACATCATTGGCATCGATGGCGACGGCGACAGCGTCTCCAGTACGCTTAAGGCCACGCTGGTGCCCGATTCGCTGTCGGTGGACGGCGGGGCTGGTATCGACAACCTGGTCGGTACCGCACAGGCCGATTACCTGTTCGGCAATGGCGGCAACGACACCCTCAGCGGGCTGGCCGGCAACGATATCCTCTCTGGTGGTACGGGAGACGACCTGATCATCGGTGGCCTGGGCAACGATGTACTGGCCGGCGGCGCAGGTGCCGATACCTTCCGCTGGCTGGCAGGCGACACCACGGGTGCCGACAAGGTGCTGGACTTCAAGCCGAGCGAGGGCGACAAGCTGGATCTCACCCAGCTGCTGGTCGGCGAGAGCTACAACGCCGGGTCGCTGGACGACTTCCTCAGCTTCTCGGTAGTCGATAACAGCACGGTGATATCGATCGCACCCACAGGGGCGGGTGCGCCTACTACAAGCATCGAGCTGAACGGCTTCAATGTGGCTGTCGAGTACGGCGTCACTCCCGGCGGTGGTGGCATCATCTCCGCTGGTGCGGATACCGCTACCGTGATCAATGGACTACTTGGAGACAATGCTCTGCAAGTCGCCTGATTGGTGACATGGGCATGGGCCCGCTACCCTTACCGGTAGCGGGCCTTTTTATGCCTGGAGGAAGCCACATGGTGTACGTGCAGAGGGATGGGGAAGGGCGGCTGCTGCGGGTGGAGCACGATCCGTTCGAGGGCATGACGGAGACCCTGGCGGTCGAGAGCGAGGAACTGCACAACTGGCTGACAGCTCGCGAAGAAGTCAAGGAGCGCCTGGCCAGCCTCAAGGAGTCGGACCTGGAGCTGGTCCGGGTGCTGGAGGACGTGGTCGTCGCCCTGGTACAGAAAGGCGTGATTCGCTACACCGACCTACCCGAGGCGGCCCGGCGCAAGCTGGACCAGCGCGCGGTGACCCGTGCCGAGATCGAGGGCCTGAGCGGCCTGCTCGGCGACGACGAGCACCATCTGATCTGAGGCGAGCTACACCGCACGTAGTGTGGCCCTGCTCCACAGCTCTAAGGCTTCAACCAGGCCAGCAGCACGTCCAGCAGGCGGTTGGCGAAGGCCCATTCGTTGTCGTACCAGGCCAGTACCTTGACCAGGTTGTCGCCCTGCACCCGCGTGTGGTTGAGGTCGACCACGCAGGACACCGGGTAGCCATTGAAGTCGCTGGATACCAGTGGCAGGTCGTTGCACTCCATCACCCCCAGCGGCAGCTGGCGTGCGGCGCGCTGCAGGCAATCGTTGATCGCCTCGCGGCTGGTCGGGTGTTCGCTGCTGAAAGTCAGGTCGAGCAGCGACACATTGGCCGTCGGTACCCGCACCGCCATGCCATCCAGGCGGCCGTGCAGCTCGGGGATGACCAGGCCGATGGTCTTGGCCGCGCCGGTGCTGGTGGGAATCATCGACAGCGCGGCGGCGCGGGCGCGATAGAGGTCGTTGTGGGTCTTGTCGAGCAGGTTCTGGTCGTTGGTATAGGCATGCACCGTGGTCATCAGGCCCTGGCGGATGCCCACCGCGGTATGCAGCACCTGAGCCAGCGGGGCCAGGCAGTTGGTGGTGCAGGAGGCGTTGGAGACGATCTGCTGGTTGCCCAGCAGCTGGTGGTTGACGCCATAGACCACGGTCAGGTCGGCCGTATCCAGGGGGTGCGAAAGCAGCACCCGTGGCGCGCCGGCGGCCAGATGCTGCTCGGCCAGCGCACGCTTCTTCAGGCGCCCGGTGCAGTCGATCACCACGTCCACGGCGAGCTGCTTCCAGGGCAGCTTGGGGATTTCCTTCTCGCCGAACAGGCGGATCGACTGGCCATGGACCTGCAGCACATCCTCGTGCAGGCCGACATGGCCGGCGAAGCGGCCGAAGGTGGAGTCGAAGCGGGTCAGGTGGGCGAGCGTCTTGAAATCACCGGTTTCGTTGATCGCTTCGACATGAATCTGGTTTTCCAGTCCGCGCTCGAACAGGGCACGGACCAGGGCGCGACCAATGCGCCCGTATCCATTCAGGGCAATACGCAGCATGACAGTCTCCGACTGGCGGGTCTGTCCTTAGCATAGGCGGCCCATTCGCCGCCTGCGCGTCAGCGGTTGCGCGCGCCGCCGAAGGAGGCGCAGCCGCGTTGTACTTCGCCGTTCAGGCGCAGCTCGGCGCTGAGGTGCTGCACCGCGCCACTCATGCTGTCCACGCAGCGCTGCGGCGCCAGCCAGAGTTCCAGGCGCTGGCCATTGGCCTCGCTGCTGAGGTTGAAGCGTCCTTCCGGCAGCTGCTCCTCCAGATAGGGCAGGGCCAGGGGCGGCTGGCCGGGGCGCAGCAGCACTAGGCCCTGGTCGCTGACGCCCAGGCTCCAGTCCGGCTCATGGCCGTTGGCGCGCAGCAGCAGGCGCTCGAAACCCGGTTCATTGCAGCCGGGCCCCTCGCCTTGCAGGCGGTAGACCTGCGTCGAGCGCAGTGCGCCATCCAGCTCGGCCTCGCTGGTCGAACCCAGGGTGCCGAGCAGGTCGACGAACAGCCTGTCGTGGCCGTCGGCCAGCAGTTGGCCGGCTTCGCGGGCGATGTCGCTGTCGCCCTCGTTGATCACGGCATAGCGGCGCTGCTCGCCGCAGGGGCGCAGCAGCAGGCGGCCGTCGACCAGACCCAGCTCGCCCTGCAGGCGCTGGGCGGGAGTGACGGGCTTGTTTTCGTACACGCTGAACAGCTGGCAGCCGGCGAACAGCGGCAGCAAGGCGAACAGCAGGGTGCGGGCTTTGGGCATGGGGCTCTCCTTGCGGTCAGGGTGCCAACTTACCCACCGCGCCCGCTCAGCTCAAGGCTGGAAACATGCGGCAAACTTGTATAGTCGCGAGCATGCGGCCATCCTCCAGACAAGACCTTTCCGAGTGTGAACATGGATAGAAGCACTGGCTCAGGCCTGTCGTTCGCCAGGCGTATCTATTTGCCCCGCTGCATCGGCCTGGGCATCGGTTTCTTCTGCGTGGCGGCCGGTCTCTGGCCGCTCGAGCCGGCGCCCTGGCTTTGGGCGCTGCTGCTGTTCAACGGCTTTCTCTGGCCGCATCTGGCCTTCCAGGTCGCCCGGCGCGCGGCCTCGCCGTTCCAGGCCGAGCGTCGCAACCTGCTGGTCGACTCGCTGTTCGGCGGTTTCTGGACCGCGACCATGGCGTTCAACGTGCTGCCCAGCGTGACCATCCTGGCCATGATGGCGATGAACAACATTGCTGCCGGTGGCGGGCGTTTCTTCCTCAAGGGCAGCCTGGCCATGCTGGCTGGTGGCGGCCTGTCGATGTTGCTGTTCGGGCCGGCCTTCAGCCCGGACACCAGCATGGTGCAGCTCTACGCCTGCCTGCCGATGCTGATTCTCTATCCGCTGGCCCTGGGCTGGGTCAGCTACAACCTGAGCATCAAGCTGGCCGAGCACAAGCAGGCCCTGCGTGCTGCCGGCCGTACCGACAGCCTGACCCGGCTGTTCAACCACGGCCACTGGAAGGATCTGCTGCACCATGAATTCGATCGCTGTCGCCAGGGCCAGCAGCGGGCCACCGTGGCACTGATCGACGTGGACCATTTCAAGGAGATCAATGACCGCCATGGCCACCTGGTCGGCGACAGCGTGCTGCGCCTGCTCAGCGAGAAACTGGTGCAGAGCCTGCGCGCCGAGGACCTGGCCGGGCGCTATGGCGGCGACGAGTTCTGCGTGATCCTGCCCAATACGCCGCCGGTGCTGGCCGGAGAAGTGATGGAGCGGCTGCGCCAGGAACTGGGCGAGGTGCGCAGCGAACTGGCACCGGGGCTGCGCATCACCCTCAGCATCGGCCTGGCCGGCTACAGCCCGTTCCAGTTGGACGCCGCGCACTGGCTCAAGGATGCCGACCGGGCGCTGTACCTAGCCAAGAGTCGCGGGCGCAACCAGGTGGTGACGGCCAGCGAGTCGCCGACTCCCGAGGACGGCCAGCAACAGGTCTATCCCGGCGCCTGAGTTCCCACGCCGCCGCCGGCGTGTCAGGCTATGAACCTTTGCCATGCGTGGATACCGTCATGACCAGTGAAGCCGCCAGCCTCCGCGAGCCGCTCAACGCCATCGAGGTGCGCATCCTCGGCTGTCTGATCGAGAAGCAGGCCACCACCCCGGAAACCTACCCGCTGACCGTCAACTCCCTGGTGCTGGCCTGCAACCAGAAGACCAGCCGCGAGCCGCTGATGAACCTCACCGAGGGCCAGGTCGGCCAGGCCCTGCGCGCCCTGGAGGGGCGCGGCCTGACGCGCCTGGTGATGGGCGGGCGCGCCGACCGCTGGGAGCACCGGGTGGACAAGGCCCTGGAGCTGGTCAAGCCGCAGCAGGCGCTGCTCGGTCTGCTGTTCCTGCGTGGCCCGCAGACCCTCAGCGAGCTGCTGACCCGCAGCAACCGCCTGTTCCAGTTCGACGACGTGGCCGAGGTGCAGCACCAGCTGGAGCGCCTGGCCGCGCGCGAGCTGGCCTGCCTGCTGCCACGCCAGAGCGGCCAGCGCGAGGACCGCTACATGCACCTGCTCGGCGAGCAGGCCGACCTGGACGCCCTGCTGGCCGCGCGCCAGGCCGAGGCTCCGGCGCAGCGCGGCGGCGACGACAGCCGCATCGCCGAGCTGGAGGCCCGCGTGGCCGCCCTGGAGGAGCGCCTGGCGCGCCTGGAAGGCTGATCACGCCGGGCTGGCCCGGCTTCAGGATTCGTTAAGACTCGCTGCCGATACTCCCCTCCACGAACCCGCCCGTGGAGGGAGTCCGATGAGTCAATCCGAATGGAACAACGCTTTCCCGCTGCACTTCGGCAGCGATCCGCAGGGCCAGTCGCGCATCAACCTGGCGACCCCTGCCAACGCCCAGCGCGACCTCTTCGAGGCCTTCGTCCGTGAGCGCTTCAACGCGGCGCACGGGGCCCGCATCAGCCATTTCATGCCCGAGCTGTTCGGCCTGCACACGGCGCAGGATGAGCTGACCGCGGTCTGTGGCACGCGCCTGGCGCAGCAGGAGGCGCTGTTTCTCGAACAGTACCTGCAGCAGCCGGTGGAGCAGGTGATCGCCCGCCTGGCCGAGCGCCCGGTGGAGCGCCGGGAAATCGTCGAGGTCGGCAACCTGGCCGCCAGCAGCCCCGGCAACGCGCGCCTGATCATCATCGCCATGACCTGCCTGCTGGCCCGCCGTGGCCTGCAATGGGTGGTGTTCACCGGCGCCGCCGGCCTGATCAACAGTTTCCGTCGCCTCGGCCTGGCGCCGCTGCGCCTGTGCGAGGCCGATCCGCAGCGCCTGGGCGAGCAGCGCCACGCCTGGGGCCAGTACTACGAGCAGCGTCCGCAGGTGTTCGCCGGCAATATCCAGCTCGGCTACCGCCAGCTGTGCGAGCAGGGCGTGCTGCAGCGTCTGGGGTTTCTCCTGCCCTGTGCGGAGGCGCCCCATGCAGCCTGAACTGCAACGCCTGAAAGACAGCCTGCGTGACCACGCCGAGCGCCAACCCGGGCGCCTGGCGCTGTGGGGCGATGAGCAACGGGTGGATTACGCCGAACTGTGGGAAGAGGTGCAGCGGCGCGAGCAACTGCTGCGCCAGCAGGGCTGCGCGGTGTTCGCCCTGGCCCTGGAGAACGGCCCCGAGGTCCTGCTCTGGGACCTGGCCGGGCTGTTCGCCGGTAGCGCCTGCGTGATCCTGCCGCCGTTCTTCAGCCCGGCCCAGCGTGCCCACTGCCTGCGCCAGAGCGGCGCCAGCCTGGTGCTCGGCGAAGCGGCGATGGACGAGGAACTGCGCGCCTGTGGCTTTCACGCCGATGGCCATTTCTGGCGTCTGAACGAGCCGGGCGCGGCCGTCCAGCTGCCGCCGGGCACGGCGAAGATCACCTACACCTCCGGCACCACCGGCACGCCCAAGGGCGTGTGCCTGAGCGCCGCGGCCATGCTGCAGGTCGCCGGCGAGCTGGAGGCGGCCAGCCGCGATACGGCGCCGCAGCAGTATCTGGCGGTACTGCCGCTGGCCGTGCTGCTGGAGAACCTCGGCTGCTACGCGGCGCTGCTGGCCGGCGCTACCCTGAGCCTGCCGTCGCAGCGCCAGCTGGGCATCCAGGGCGCCAGCGGGGTGGACTGGCCGCGCCTGCTCGGCATGCTGGTGGCGCGCGGGGCGCAGAGCCTGATCCTGGTGCCGCAGCTGCTGCTCGGCCTGGTCAGCGCCATCGAACGTGGTGCCATGCCGCACGGCGGCCTGCGCTTCGTCGCCGTCGGCGGCGCGCGGGTGGCGGACGAGCTGCTGGCCCGTGCCGCCCGCCTGGGCCTGCCGGTGTATCAGGGCTACGGCCTGTCCGAATGCGCCTCGGTGGTCTGCCTCAATCGACCCGGTGCCAACCGCCCCGGCAGTGTCGGTCGGCCGCTGCCGCATGTGCGCGTGCGCCTGGCCGAGGACGGCGAAGTGCTGGTGGCCGGCCCGGTGCTGCTTGGCTATCTGGGCGAGCCGCCGTTCGCCGGCGAGTGGTGGCCCACCGGCGACCTCGGCGAGTTCGATGCCGACGGCTACCTGTACCTGCGCGGGCGCAAGAAGCACCAGTTCGTCACCAGCTTCGGGCGCAACGTCAATCCCGAGTGGGTCGAGGCCGAGCTGACCCAGAACGGCGTGCTGGCCCAGGCCTTCGTGCATGGCGAAGGCCTGCCGGAAAACCTGGCGCTGCTCTGGCCACTCGACCCGTACAGCAGCGACGCCGCCATCGAGGCCGCCGTGCAGCAGGCCAACGCCGGCCTGCCGGACTATGCCCGGGTCGGCCGCTGGCGCCGCCTGGAACAACCCTTCACTCCGGCCAATGGTCTGCTCACGGCCAATGGTCGCCCCCGGCGCGACGCCATCCTGGCGCGCTACCGCGAGCTTTTTCACGAACCACAACCCGTATGAGGTCCACCATGAATTTCTTCGACGAACTGCAAGCCGCCACCCAGACCGAGCGCGAGGCCCTGTTCGGCGTGCCGGTGATCCGCGAGGCCATCGCCGGCCAGGTCAGCCTGGAGGGCTACATCGCCTTCCTGACCCAGGCCTACTACCACGTGCGCCACACCGTGCCGCTGATGATGGCCTGCGGCGCGCGCCTGCCGGCCGGCATGGAGTGGCTGCGCAAGGCGGTATGCGAATACATCGACGAGGAGTACGGCCACGAGCAGTGGATCCTCGACGACATCCGCGCCTGTGGCGGCGATGCCGAGGCGGTGCGCAACGGCCAGCCGAGCCAGGCCATCGAGCTGATGGTCAGCTACCTGTACGACTGCATCGCTCGCGGCAATCCGGTGGGGCTGTTCGGCATGGTCAACGTGCTGGAGGGCACCAGCATCGCCCTGGCGACCCAGGCCGCCGGCACCATCCAGAACCGTCTGGGCCTGCCCAAGGAGGCCTTCAGCTACCTGTTCTCCCACGGCGCGCTGGATATCGGCCACATGCAGCACTACCGCAACCTGATGAACCAGCTGCAGCGCGAGGAGGACAAGGCCGCGGTGATCCACGTCAGCAAGGTGGTCTACCGCCTCTATGCCGACATGTTCCGCGGCCTGCCGCGGGCGGTGCCGGAGGTGCAGCATGCGACTGCCTGAGTGCCGCGCGCTGCTCACCGGCGCCAGCGGCGGCATCGGCCTGGCGCTGGCCGAGCGGCTTTGCGCCGGCGGTGCCCAGGTGCTCGCCGTGTCCCGCCAGGGCGGCGCGCTGGACGACCTGGCGCGGCGCTACCCGCAGCAGCTGCGGCGCATCGAGGCTGACCTGAGCCAGGCGGCCGGGCGCCAGGCGGTGGTGGAGGCCGCGCGCGGCCTGGGCGGGCTGAACCTGCTGATCAACGCGGCCGGGGTCAACCGTTTCGCCATGCTCGAGCAGCTGGGCGATCAGGAGATCGCCGAGATGCTCGGCCTCAACCTGGTCGCCAGCGTGCAGCTGACCCGCGCCCTGCTGCCGCTGCTGCGCCAGCAGCGCCAGGCCCTGCTGGTCAATGTCGGCTCGATCTACGGCTCCATCGGCTATGCCGGCTACGCCACCTACTGCGCCAGCAAGTTCGCCCTGCGCGGCTTCTCCGAGGCGCTGCGCCGCGAGCTGGCGGACACCGGCGTCGGCGTGCTCTACGTGGCGCCGCGCGCCACCCGCACACCTATGAACAGCAGCCAGGCGGTGGCGCTGAACAGCGCGCTGAAAGTCGCCATGGACCCGCCGCAGAACGTCGCCGCCGCGGTGATCGCCGCCATCGAGGCGGACCGCAGCGAGCTCTATCTGGGCTGGCCGGAGCGCTTCTTCGTGCGCCTCAACGGCCTGTTCCCCGGCCTGGTCGACCGCGCGCTGCGCAAGCAGCTACCGCTGATCCAGAAATTCACCCACAAGGAGATGCCCCGATGAACAAGTTGCTCACCTTGCTGCTCGCCTGCGCCCTGAGCCTGCCGGCCTGGGCCCTGGACGAGGCCGGCAGCCAGCGCCTGCGCGAAGTACAGACGCGCTGGGCGCAGATCCAGTACGAGTTGCCCGAGGCCGAGCGGGCCAAGGCCTTCGAGCGCCTGGCCGCCACCAGCGAGGACTTCACCCGCGAGCAGCCGCAGGCCGCCGAGGCCTGGATCTGGCGCGGCATCGTCACCAGCAGCTGGGCCGGTGCCGAAGGCGGGCTGGGTGCCCTGGGCAAGGCCAAGCAGGCACGGGCTTTCCTGGAGCAGGGCCTGGCCCTCGATCCCCAGGCCCTGCAGGGTTCGGCCTACACTAGCCTGGGCACCCTGTACGATCGGGTGCCGGGCTGGCCGATCGGCTTCGGCGACGAGGACAAGGCGCAGGAGCTGCTGCAGCAGGCCCTGCGCATCAACCCCAGAGGCATCGACCCACTGTATTTCTGGGGCGACCACCTGTACCGTCAGGGCCGGTACGCGCAGGCCCGGGAGGCGCTGCAGCAGGCCCTGCAGGCACCGCCACGCGCGGGCCGCGAGCTGGCCGACCGGGGCCGGCGCGGCGAGATCGAGAAGCTGCTGCAGGCGGTGAACCAGGAACTGGACTGAGGGGGCTACATGCGGCTGTTGCTGGTCGAGGACGACAGGGCGCTGGGCGAGGGCGTGCGCCTGGGGCTACGCCAGGAAGGCTACACGGTGGACTGGCTGGAGGATGGCGCCAGCGCCGTGCACGCGCTGCTCAGCGAGGAGTTCGACCTGCTGGTGCTCGACCTCGGCCTGCCGCGCCTGGATGGCCTCCAGGTGCTGCGCCAGCTGCGGGCCAGCGGTTCGGCCCTGCCGGTGCTGATCCTCACCGCGCGCGATGCCACCGGCGACCGCATCGCCGGCCTGGATGCCGGCGCCGACGACTATCTGGTCAAGCCCTTCGACCTCGACGAACTCAAGGCCCGCCTGCGCGCGCTGCTGCGCCGCAGCGCCGGGCGCGCCCAGGTGCGCATCGAGCATGCCGGGGTGTGCCTCGACCCGGCCTCGCAGCAGGTCACCTACCAGGGCCGTGCCGTGCCGATGACGCCCAAGGAGTACCTGCTGCTGCACGAACTGCTGTCGCAGCCGGGCAAGGTACTGACCCGCGAGCGCCTGGCCCAGTCGCTGTATGGCTGGGACGAGGAGGCCGAGAGCAATACCTTGGAGGTGCATATCCACCACCTGCGCAAGAAGCTGTTCAGCGGCCTGATCCGCACCGTGCGCGGCGTCGGCTACCTGGTTGAGGAGCAGTCGTGATCTCCATCCGCCGCCGCACCCTGGCCCTGGTGCTGAGCCTGATGCTGCTCGGCGCCCTGGCCGTGACCCTGTTCAACTACTTCGACAGCACCCACGAGGTCGAGGAAATCTACGACGCCCAGCTGGCCCATACCGCGCGCCTGCTGCAGGGGGTGATGCGCACGCCGGTGCAGGACGGCGAGCGCGCCGGCCTCTATGCCGCCTTCAACGCGGCCCTGGCCCAGGCCGGTCAGCGCAAGCCGGGGCACCCTTACGAGAGCAAGCTGGCCTTCCAGGCCTGGAACGACGCCGGCGAGGTCCTGGTGCGCAGCGCCAGCGCGCCGCAGCTGGCCGGGCCGCCGCTGACGCCGGGCTTCGCCGACCTGCTCGTCGAGCGCCACCAGTGGCGCGGCTTCACCCTGCGCGACGACGAGCTGGGCCTGCTGATCTGGACCGGCGAGCGCGACGACGTGCGCCGCGAACTGGTGACCAGCATCGTCCGCCATACCCTGTATCCGACCCTGGTCGGCAGCCTGATCCTCGCTGCCCTGCTGTGGTGGGCCATCGGCTGGGGCCTGGCGCCGCTGCGCAACATGGCGGCGGTGATCCGCGCGCGGCACGCCGACTCGCTGCAACCGTTGCAGCTGGAGCCGTTGCCCAGCGAGCTGGCGCCGATGCAGGCCGCGCTCAACCGCCTGCTGGCGCAGATCGATCAGGTACTGGAGCGCGAGCGGCGCTTCATCGCCGACGCCGCCCACGAACTGCGCACCCCTCTGGCGGTGCTGCGCGTGCACGTGCAGAACGCCCTGCAGGCGGGCGACGAGGAGACGCGCCGACAGGCGCTGGGCTTCCTGGTCGGCGGCATCGACCGTGCCACCCGCGTGGTCAACCAGCTGCTGACCCTGGCCCGGGTCGAGCCGGCGCTGCCGGCGGACAGCCTGGAGCCGCTCGACCTGCGGGCGCTGGCCCGCGAAACCCTGGCCGAGCTGACCCCCTGGGTGCTCAAGCAGGGTCTGGAGCTGGACCTGGAGGCGGGCGAGGGCGACTTCCGCGTGCGCGGCGACGCCGGCAGCCTGGGCATCGCCCTGCAGAACCTGGTGACCAACGCGGTGAACTTCTCGCCGGCCGGCGGCCGGGTGCGCGTGCTCCTGCAGGGCGATGCACAGCGCGTGCTGCTTCGGGTCGAGGACCAGGGCCCGGGGATTGCCGCCGAGGACCTGCCGCACGTCTTCTCGCGCTTCTTCAGCCGCGGCGGTCATCAGGGCGCCGGCCTCGGCCTGGCCATCGTACAGACCATCGCCAGCCGCCATGGCGGTGATATCCAGCTGGCCAACCGCGACGGCGGCGGGCTGCAGGCCACCCTGGCGCTGCCCAGGCTCGGCTGAAGTATCATGCCGGCCTGGATTTCGAATGGATGAGCGCCATGAGCGATACCCCCAACCTGCTGCAGGAACTGCAGCGCGCCGACATGCTGCTGATCGACGGCCTGCATGCCTGGCAGTTCGACCTGCACGAGCAGGCCAGTGGCGAGCAGCTGCAGCTGCGCGTCGAGTGCATGGACGGGCGTACCCGCCGCGTGTGGGATTTCAGCGCGGCGGAGGTGGCCGCGGCCGTGGCCGGCGAGGTGCCGGACAGCTGGCGCATCGCGACTGCCTCCGGCAGCCACGAGCTGATCTGTCTGGGTGCGATCAGCGCCGACAACGACGATGACGACGAGCCGGAGGAGGCCGGGCAGCCGTGATCCGCTGCAAGCGCGTCTACCTGCCGGTCGAGGCCGAGGATGGCGCGCGCGTGCTGGTCGACCGTCTTTGGCCGCGCGGCTGCCGCAAGGAGAGCCTGGCGCTGGACGCCTGGCTCAAGGAGGTGGCGCCCTCGGAGGCCCTGCGCAAGGGCTTCTGCCACGATCCGGCGCTGTTCGACGAGTTCCGCCTGCTCTACCGCGCTGAGCTGGCGGCCCATCCCGAGCGCTGGCAGGGCCTGCTGGAGCGGGCGGGCAAGGGCGACTTGACCCTGCTGTTCGCCGCCCGCGACGAGCGGCACAACAACGCGCGGGTGCTGGTCGAGTTCCTCGAAGAGGAGCTGGAACGGCGCGGGCCGCCCAGCTCGCCGGTGTGCTACGCGGATCAGTAGTTGCCGGAATCGTTGCACACCAGCTCGTCGTTCCCGGCGACGGCATAGCAGATCATCTTCTCGTCCTTGTAGGGCAGCACCAGGCTGTAGCCCGGCTTGCCGTTGACCAGCAGCTGTTGGGCCTTGGTGTCCCAGTCGATGCGCACCTTGTTGCCGCTGTCCCAGTCCCAGTGGGTGAAGAAGTACTGGTCGGTGGCCGCGCAGGTGGTCACCGCGCAGGCGCCCTGGCTCTGCAATTCGCCTTTCTTGTAGTAGTAACAGGTGCCGCGGCCCTCGCCGCAGCCGGCATGGGCGGTGCCGGCGAGCAGCGAGAGCAGCAGGGCGAGTCGGAACTTGTGCATGGGAAAGATCCTTTTCCGGGGTTTCATGGGGTGAGTCGTTGCGCACTCCAGGCGCCGTCGGGCTGGCCGCGCAGGATCAGCAGCTGTTCGCCAGGGCCCTCGGTGGCGCCGACCAGCTGCCCGCGCGCATCCCAGAACGCGCTGCGCCCGGCCGCCGCATAACCACCCGAGGGGCCGCCATGGTTGGCCATCAGTACGCCGAAGCCATGCCGGGCCGCATGCCCCTGCAGGGTGGCGCTGTCGGTGGCATAGCCCTGCTTCGAGATCAGCACGCCGGCCAGGTACAGCGAGGCACCGGTCGCCGCCGCTGCGGCGGCATGTTCGGCATGGCCGGTGTCGGCGCAGATGGCCAGGGCGCAGCGCTCGGCCCCGAGGGCAAAGCTGCAGCTCGCGGCGTCGCCGGCGCTGGCCCAGCGTTCCTCGCCGGGGTGCAGATGGCGCTTGTGGTAGGTGGCATGGCTGCCATCGGGGAACAGCACGATGGCGCCGATATGCGGACGCTCGCTGCCGCTGGCCAGCGGCGCGCCGAGAATCAGGATCATCTTTTTCTGCTGCGCCAGTTCGCGCAGCGGAGCCAGGGCCGGGCCTGCCGGGTCGACCACGCAGCTGGCGACCCGTTCGGGCTCGTAGCCGCTCAGCGACAGCTCGGGAAACAGCAGCAGCTGGGCACCGGCCGTGGCTGCCGCCTGGACGAAGGCGCAGTGGCGTTCGATGTTGGCGGCCAGGTCGCCGGGAATGGACAAGCTCTGGGCGGCGGCTAGGCAGAGACTGGGCATGGGCAGGGCTCTTGAACGAGTGCTTAGGGTTAACCAATCCGCAGGCAAAAGAAAGCCGCCTCGCGGGCGGCTTGCTTTGCAGCGCTGCTGTCAGGCCTTGTCGCGGGCCAGGCAGGCGGCGGCGGTGAACAGCACGTCGGTGGAGGAGTTCAGCGCGGTCTCGGCGCTGTCCTGCAGGATGCCGATGATGAAGCCGATGGCCACCACCTGCATGGCCACCTCGGCGGGGATACCGAACAGGCTGCAGGCCAGCGGGATCAGCAGCAGCGAGCCGCCGGCCACGCCGGAGGCACCGCAGGCGCACACCGCCGAGACCACGCAGAGCAGGATGGCGGTCGGCATGTCCACGGCGATGCCCAGGGTATTGGCGGCGGCCAGGGTCAGCACGCTGATGGTGATGGCGGCACCGGCCATGTTGATGGTGGCGCCCAGCGGGATGGACACCGAGTAGGTGTCCTCGTGCAGGCCCAGGCGCTCGGCCAGCTGCAGGTTGACCGGCACGTTGGCCGCCGAACTGCGGGTGAAGAAGGCGGTGATGCCACTCTCGCGCAGGCACGTGAACACCAGCGGGTAGGGATTGCGGCGGATCTGGCTGAACACGATCAGCGGGTTGACCACCAGGGCGACGAACAGCATGCAGCCGATCAGCACGGCGAGCAGCTGGGCATAGCCGGCCAGGGCCTTGAGGCCTGCGTCGGCGAAGGTGGTGGCGACCAGGCCGAACACGCCGAGCGGGGCGCAGCGGATCACCACGCGGACGATCAGGGTCACGCCGTGGGACAGGTCGGCGAAGATCGCGCGGGTGGTCTCGCTGCCGTGGCGGATGGCGATGCCCAGGCCAATGGCCCAGGCCAGGATGCCGACGAAGTTGCCCTTGAGCAGGGCGTTGACCGGGTTGTCCACCACGTTCAGCGCCAGGGTCTTGAGCACTTCGGCGATGCCGCCGGGCGGCGTGGTGCCGGTGGCCGCATCATGCAGCACCAGGGTCGAGGGCCACAGGCTGCTGGCGATAACCGCGACGATGGCGGCAGCCAGGGTACCGATCAGGTACAGCATCAGGATCGGGCGGATATGGGTGGGCTGGCCCGGCTTGTGGTTGGCGATGGCCGAGGCCACCAGGATGAACACCAGCACCGGCGCCACGGCCTTCAGGGCGGAGATGAACAGGGTGCCGAGGAAGCCGACTTCTTCGGTGGCCTGCGGCAGGAGCAGGGCCAGCAGGATGCCGGCGACCAGGCCGATGGCGATCTGCAGGACCAGGCTGGTGCGGTTGAGCAGCTGTACGAGGGGGCGAAGGAGCATGGGTGGAGGTTCCTGTGATTCGACGGGCTCGCCGATGGGCGAGATCCCGTTGGGCGGCAGGCCGGGTTGGCGGCTGCCGGTTTTCGTGGGCCGGTCGGGTCGCGACAGGCGCAGGAGAAAAACAAGGCGGCGATTCTAATGGCTCGTGGCGGTGGCTGTCCGCCTTCCGTCAGCTGGGCAAATGAAAACGGCCCGCGAGGGGCCGTTTTCATTCGAGCCACGAACATCAGCCGCCGAGGTAGGCGTCGCGTACCTTGGGGTCGACCAGCAGGTCGGCGCCGGTGCCCTGCATGACGATGCGCCCGTTTTCCAGCACATAGGCGCGATCGGCCAGCTTGAGCGCCTGGTTGGCGTTCTGCTCGACCAGGAACACGGTTACGCCATCCTTGCGCAGCTGTTCGATGATGTCGAAGATCTGCTGGATGATGATCGGCGCCAGGCCCAGGGACGGTTCGTCGAGCAGCAGCAGCTTGGGCTTGCTCATCAGCGCGCGGCCGATGGCGAGCATCTGCTGTTCGCCGCCGGACATGGTGCCGGCGCGCTGCTCGAAGCGCTCCTTGAGGCGCGGGAACAGGTGCAGGACCTTGTCCAGCTGCTCCTGGTTGTCCGCCTTGCTGCCGAAGAAGCCGCCCATGGCCAGGTTTTCCTCGACGGTCAGGCGGGCGAACACGCGACGGCCTTCCGGCACCACGGCGATGCTCTTGCGCATGATGTCGCAGGATTCCTGGCCGACCAGTTCCTCTCCCATGTAGCGGATGCTGCCGCTGGACGCGCGCGGGTTGCCGCACAGGGTCATCAGCAGGGTCGACTTGCCGGCGCCGTTGGCGCCGATCAGGGTGACGATTTCACCTTTCTCGACTTCGATGCTGACGTCGTGCAGGGCCTGGATCTTGCCGTAGAAGGTGGAGACGTTGTTGAAACTCAGCATGCTTACGCCTCCCCCAGATAGGCTTTGATCACGTCCGGATTGTTGCGGATCTGCTCCGGTGTGCCGTCCGCCAGGGGGGTGCCCTGGTTGATCACGTAGATGTGGTCGGAAATGCTCATGACCAGGTGCATGTCGTGTTCGATCAACAGCACGGTGACGTCATGGTCGTCGCGCAGCATGCCGATCAGCGCCTTGAGGTCCTCGGTTTCCTTGGGGTTGAGGCCGGCCGCCGGCTCATCGAGCATGAGGATGCGCGGGCGCGTCATCATGCAGCGGGCGATCTCCAGGCGGCGCTGCTGGCCGTAGGCCAGGGTGCCTGCCGGGCGGTTGGCCACGTCGGTGAGGTTGACCTCTTCCAGCCAGTGCGCCGCATACTCCATGGCCGCCTTCTCGCTGCGGCGGAAGCTCGGGGTCTTGAGCAGGCCGGCGAGGAAGTTGGTGTTGAGGTGGCGGTGCTGGGCCACCAGCAGGTTCTCCACCGCGGTCATTTCCTTGAACAGGCGAACGTTCTGGAATGTGCGCACCACGCCCTTGTGGGCGATCTTGTGGCCCGGCAGGTGCTGGATCGGCTCGTCGTCGAGCAGGATCACGCCGCCGGTGGGCTGGTAGAAGCCGGTCAGGCAGTTGAACACGGTGGTCTTGCCGGCGCCGTTCGGGCCGATCATCGACACCACCTGCTTGGGTTGCACGGTTAGGGCGACATTGTTGACGGCCAGCAGGCCGCCGAAGCGCATGGTCAGCCCGCTGACTTCGAGAATCGGGCGGCTCATGGTTTCAACTCCAGGTGCGGGCGTTGCATGGGCAGCAGGCCCTGCGGACGCCAGATCATCATCAGCACCATCAGGGCGCCGAACATCAGCATGCGGTACTCGTTGAACTCGCGGGCGAGTTCCGGCAGCAGGATCATCACCACGGCGGCGAGGATGATGCCGAGCTGCGAGCCCATGCCACCCAGTACGACGATGGCGAGGATGATCGCCGACTCGATGAAGGTGAAGGACTCGGGGGTGACCAGACCCTGGCGGGCGGCGAAGAAGCTACCGGCGAAACCAGCGAAGGTGGCACCCAGGGTGAAGGCGGACAGCTTGATCACGGTGGGGTTCATGCCCAGCGCGCGGCAGGCGATCTCGTCTTCGCGCAGCGCTTCCCAGGCGCGGCCGATCGGCATGCGCAGCAGGCGGTTGATCACGAACAGGGTCAGCAGCACCAGCAGCAGGGCGATCAGGTAGAGGAAGATCACCTTGTTGATCGAGTTGTAGGCGACGCCGAAGAACTCGTGGAAGGTCTGCATGCCCTCGGCGGCACGGCGCTCGAACGACAGGCCGAACAGGGTCGGCTTCTCGATGTTGCTGATGCCGTTGGGGCCGCCGGTGACCTCGGTCATGTTGCGCAGCAGGATGCGGATGATCTCGCCGAAGCCAAGGGTGACGATGGCCAGGTAGTCGCCGCGCAGGCGCAGCACCGGGAAGCCGAGGATGAAGCCGAAGAAGGCGGCCATCAGGCCGGCGATCGGCAGGCATTCCCAGAAGCCCAGGCCGTAGTAGTGCGACAGCAGCGCATAGCTGTAGGCGCCCACGGCATAGAAGCCGACGTAACCCAGGTCGAGCAGGCCGGCCAGGCCGACCACGATGTTCAGGCCGAGGCCGAGCATCACGTAGATCAGGATCAGGGTGGCGATGTCCACGGCGCCGCGGCTGCCGAAGAACGGCCAGGCCAGGGCGACCACGATCAGGCCGAGGATGATCCAGCGCTGGGTGGAGGGTAGGGTGAGGAAGTTGCTCGTACTGGCCGGCACCTTCGGCATGCTGGGTACGCTGGCCCAGGCGCTGCCGATGCGGTCACGGAACAGTTGCCAGAAGAACATGGCCACGGCCGCCGCGGCGATGGTCCAGAGCACGGCCGGGCTGGCGCCGTGCACTTCCAGCTTGATGCCGACGGTGGTCAGCTTCAGGCCGAGCACCGGATAGGCCACGGCCAGCACCAGCAGGGCGCTGAAGAAGGCGGTCTTGAGGTTCTTGGTCATCATACTTTCTCGACCTCCGGACGGCCGAGGATGCCGGTCGGACGGAACAGCAGCACCAGCACTAGCAGGCTGAAGGCCACCACGTCCTTGTACTGGTCACCGAAGATGTCGGCACCGAAGGCCTCGGCCACGCCCAGCACCAGGCCGCCGAGCATGGCGCCCGGGATGCTGCCGATGCCACCGAGCACGGCGGCGGTGAACGCCTTGATGCCGGCGAGGAAGCCGATGTGCGGGTTGATCACGCCGTACTGCATGCCCAGCAGCACCGCGGCCACGGCGGCCAGGGTGGCACCGATGACGAAGGTCAGGGCGATGATGTTGTTGGTGTTGATGCCCAGCAGGTTGGCCATCTTGATGTCCTCGGCACAGGCGCGGCAGGCGCGACCGAGGCGGGACTTGGAGATGAACATGGTCAGGCCGTACATCACCAGGAAGGTGACGACGAAGATCAGGATCTGCATGTAGGAGATCACCACGCCATTCATGGTGCTCTCGCCGAACACGATGTTGCCGGGGATCAGGTTGGGAATGGCCTTGTCTTTCGAATCCTGCGCGAGGAGCACTTCGTTCTGCAGGAAGATCGACATACCGATGGCCGAGATCAACGGGATCAGGCGGTTGCTGCCGCGTAGCGGCCGGTAGGCCACCCGTTCGATGCTGTAGCCGTAGGCGCTGGCGACTATGATGCTGGCGGCGAAGGCGCCGATGATCAGCAGGGGGAGGCTGTCCAGCCCCATCATGGTCAGCCCGGCGATGACGATGAAGGCCACGTACGAGCCAATCATGTACACCTCGCCGTGGGCGAAGTTGATCATGCCGATGATGCCGTAGACCATGGTGTAGCCGATGGCGATCAGGGCATAGGTGCTGCCAACGGTCAGACCGTTAACCAGCTGTTGCAGGTAGTGATAGAGCTCAGGCATTACCTAACTCCTCGGCGCGGTCCGTAAAGCGGCGCTTGTGACGCGACGGATGGCCGGAAAACTCGATAAAACAAAGCCCACTGCTCGCGCAGTGGGCTTTGGGTTCAGGCGGGAAGCTTACTTGGCTTCGGTTTTGGTACCGTCCTGGTGCCACTCGTAGACCACGAAGCTGAAGTCCTTCAGGTCACCCTTCTCGTCGAAGGCCAGGGTGCCGGTCGGGGTCTCGAAGCTGTTGGCGCGCAGCGCGGCAGCGACCTTGTCGGTGTCGGTGCTGCCGGCCTTCTTCATGCCTTCGGCCATGACCTGCACGGCGGCGTAGGCCGGGAACACGAACGGGCCGCTCGGGTCCTGGTTCTTGGCCTTGAAGGCCTCGACCAGTGCCTGGTTCTTCGGATCCTGGTCGAAGGACTTCGGCAGGGTCACCAGCAGGCCTTCGGAGGCCGGACCGGCGATGGCGGAGATTTCCTTGTTACCCACGCCTTCCGGACCCATGAACTTGGCTTTCAGGCCTTTCTCGGCGGCCTGGCGCAGCAGCAGGCCCAGCTCCGGGTGGTAGCCGCCGTAGTAGACGAAGTCGACGTTGGCCTGCTTGAGCTTGGAGATCAGCGAGGAGAAGTCCTTGTCGCCGGCGTTGATGCCTTCGAACACGGCAACCTTGGTGCCTTTGCCTTCCAAGGTCTGCTTGACCGCGGTGGCGATGCCTTCACCGTACTGCTGCTTGTCGTGCACGACGGCAACGGTCTGCGGCTTGACGTGGTCGGCAATGAAGTTGCCGGCGGTCGGGCCTTGCAGGCTGTCCAGGCCGATGGTGCGGAACACCAGCTGGTAGCCGCGGGCGGTGATGTCCGGGCTGGTGGAGGCCGCGGTGATCATCAGGATGCCTTCGTCTTCGTAGATGTCGGACGCCGGCTGAGTGGAGCTGGAGCACAGGTGGCCAACGACGTATTTCACTTCGTCGTTGACGATCTTGTTGGCCACGGCCACGGCCTGCTTCGGATCGCAGGCGTCGTCGTACTTGACGCCTTCGAGCATCGCGCCGTTCACCCCGCCGGCCTTGTTGATCTGCTCGATGGCCATTTCGGCACCGATGAACTGCATTTCGCCGTACTGGGCAACGGCACCGGTCACCGGACCGGCCAGAGCGATCTTGATGGTGTCAGCGGCCATCGAATAGCTGGCGGCGCCAGCCAGGGCCATGGCGGCGAACAGCTTGGTCACTTGCTTGGTAGCCTGTTTCATAGTGCTCCACTCTTATTTGTGTTGTTCGTTCTTGTAATCCATGCGGCCAAAGCTGCAGGACCGGCTAAAACTCCCCCGGCCACACGCCCGGCAACTGTACCGGCACAGTGTAGAACCCTGTTTTGCGGCTTGAAAAGCACACAGTTGGAGGCATGCGGGGGCGGTGTCGCTTAATTGAAATAAACGTACAGAATAACGGCGCGTTTTTTTGTGACTGGAAGGTCCTTCTGCCGGTGTGAGGTTAAGGGCTCGACTTGCCAGTCGTAGGGCGGGCGCTATCATGGCGCCCGCTGACCCATTCGGGTGATTTCTACACAGGGCAAGTCATGACAGATCAAGCAAGCACCCTTTATGCCAAGCTTCTTGGCGAAACGGCCAAGATTGCCTGGCAGGAGCTGCAGCCCTTCTTCGCCCGCGGCCAGTTGCTGTGGGTTAGTCCCGCGCTGGATCTGGTCGAGGTCGCGCAGGCCGTGGCCGAGGATCAGGGTGACAAGGTCGCCGCCTGGCTGCAGGCGGGGCAGGTGGCCAAGGTCGATGAACCCCAGGCGCAGGATTACCTGGAGCGGGACCCGGAGCTATGGGCCGTGGTGGTGGCGCCCTGGGTGCTGATCCAGGAGCGTGGTGCTGGTGCAGCGTTGCACTGATCGAGGTCATTTGCGCGCGGCAATGCTGGTCTAGAATGAGCTTTCCGACCAGCAAGGAGAGCCGCCATGTTCGAACCGGGGCATTTGCATAGGGCCAGCCTGCCAGGCCAGATCGATTACGCCGTGGACCTCTTCTATGAGGTGCGCCACGATCCCCAAGAGGGGCAGATGGTCCACTTCCGCATGGAGGGGCAGATACTCGGCCGGGCGTTCAAGGACGAGTTCTCCCTGCATCGCGACACCGCCTTCAACTTTGCCAGCGTGGCCAGCCGGGTCGCCGCCAAGCACGGTCTGCCGACCAATCACTCGTTGATCATGCGTGGCCACGACGAGTTCGATCGGATGTTCGTGGACATTCGCAACAAGCTGGGTGCCAAGCCGGGTGAGGCGGTGAACTTCGATCATCTGGAAAAAGATGGGCTCTGACCCAGGCATCGCAACAGAACAAGCCCCGCATCTGCGGGGCTTGTTCTGTTGTGGGGGAATGCCGGGTCGGTAACACCGTGTGGAAACAAGGGGGCCCCGGTTTTCACCCGGGATTTTGGATTTGGCTCCGCGATCTGGACTCGACGGCGCCAGCCGAACGCGCTTCAGCGCGGCCCCGAAGGGGTGAGGCCCTTGGGCCGAATAACCGGGGACGCAGCCCCTGGTGAGAGTCCGGCAGGCAATAAAAAAGCCCCAGGCTTTCACCTGAGGCTTTTGAATTTGGCTCCGCGACCTGGACTCGACGGTGCTAGCCGAACGCGCTTCAGCGCGGCCCCGGAGGGGTGAGGCCGCAGGCCGAATAACCGGGGACATAGTCCCTGGTGAGAGTCCGGCAGGCAATAAAAAAGCCCCAGGTTTTCACCTGGGGCTTTTGAATTTGGCTCCGCGACCTGGACTCGACGGCGCTAGCCGAACGCGCTTCAGCGCGGCCCCGAAGGGGTGAGGCCGCAGGCCGAATAACCGGGGACATAGTCCCTGGTGAGAGTCCGGCAGGCAATAAAAAAGCCCCAGGTTTTCACCTAGGGCTTTTGAATTTGGCTCCGCGACCTGGACTCGAACCAGGGACCCAATGATTAACAGTCATTTGCTCTACCGACTGAGCTATCGCGGAACAGCGGTGCGTATCCTACTGATTAAAAAGGGGAAGTCAACACCTGGAGGGCGACTTCCCCGATTTGTCTCAGAGCACCTGGACGATGGCGCGGGTCACCGCATCCAGATTGTTGCGGTTCAGCGCGGCGACGCAGATGCGACCGGTGCCGACGGCGTAGATGCCGAACTCGGTCTTCAGGCGCTCGACCTGCTCGGCGGTCAGGCCGGAGTAGGAGAACATGCCGCGCTGGCGGGCAACGAAGCTGAAGTCGCGCTTGGCGCCGAGGGCGGCCAGTTGCTCGACCATGGCCAGGCGCATGTCGCGGATGCGCTGGCGCATCTCGCCCAGTTCCTGCTCCCACAGCGCGCGCAGCTCGGGGCTGTTGAGCACGCTGGCGACTACGGTGGCACCGTGGGTCGGCGGGTTGGAGTAGTTGGTGCGAATCACGCGCTTGGCCTGCGACAGCACGCGGCCGGCTTCGTCCTTGCTGGCGGTGACGATGGACAGCGCGCCGACGCGCTCGCCATACAGCGAGAAGGACTTGGAGAACGAGCTGGAGACGAAGAAGGGCAGGCCGGATTCGGCGAACAGGCGCACGGCGAAGGCGTCCTGGTCGATACCCTCGCCGAAGCCCTGGTAGGCGATGTCGAGGAAGGGCACGTGCTCGCGCTCGCGCAGCACTTCCAGCACGGCTTTCCAGTCGTCCAGGTTCAGGTCGACGCCGGTCGGGTTGTGGCAGCAGGCATGCAGCACGACGATGGAGTGGGCCGGCAGGTTCTGCAGGTCTTCCAGCAGGCCGGTGCGGTTCACGCCGTTGGTCGCGGCGTCGTAGTAGCGGTAGTTCTGCACCGGGAAGCCGGCGGACTCGAACAGCGCGCGGTGGTTTTCCCAGCTCGGGTCGCTGATGGCGACCACGGCGTTCGGCAGCAGGCGCTTGAGGAAGTCGGCGCCGGTCTTCAGTGCGCCGGTACCGCCGACGGCCTGGGTGGTGACCACGCGGCCTTCGGCCAGCAGGGCGGAGTCGGCGCCGAACAGCAGCTTCTGCACGGCGCTGTCGTAGGCGGCGATGCCTTCGATCGGCAAGTAGCCGCGCGGCGCATGGGCCTCGATGCGCGCCTTCTCGGCCTCGGCCACGGCGCGCAGCAGCGGAATTCGCCCCTCCTCGGTGAAGTAAACGCCCACGCCCAGGTTGACCTTGTTCGGACGGGGGTCGGCGTTGAAGGCTTCATTCAGGCCCAGGATCGGGTCGCGCGGCGCCATTTCGACGGCGGAGAACAGACTCATGATTGCGGCGGTCTCGGAGAGGAGAAGGTTGGGATGCGGCAACGCCCGCTAGGGGGTTGCATAAAGGGGCCGCTATTATAGCCACCCCGGTTGTGCGCGGCGACAGCGCCAGCGCGCAATTCCAAGCTTTGACGCTCGCCGCGGCGGCGCGTCACAGAGGATTGATCATGTCGCAGTTTCAGCTCGTCACCCGCTTCAAGCCTGCCGGCGATCAGCCCGAGGCGATCCGCCAGATGGTCGAGGGCCTGGAGGCCGGCCTGTCGCACCAGACCCTGCTGGGCGTGACCGGCTCGGGCAAGACCTTCAGCATCGCCAACGTGATCGCCCAGGTGCAGCGGCCGACCCTGGTGCTGGCGCCAAACAAGACCCTGGCGGCGCAGCTGTACGGCGAGTTCAAGAGCTTCTTCCCGAACAACTCGGTGGAGTATTTCGTCTCTTATTACGACTACTACCAGCCGGAGGCCTATGTACCGGCCTCGGACACCTTCATCGAGAAGGACGCCTCGATCAACGACCACATCGAGCAGATGCGCCTGTCGGCGACCAAGGCGCTGATCGAACGGCCGGACGCCATCGTCGTCGCCACCGTCTCCTCCATCTACGGCCTGGGCAGCCCGGAGGAGTATCTGAAGATGGTGCTGCACATCGACCGCGGCGACAAAATGGACCAGCGCGCGCTGCTGCGCCGCCTGGCCGAGCTGCAGTACACCCGCAACGACATGGACTTCGCCCGCGCCACCTTCCGTGTGCGTGGCGACGTGATCGACATCTTCCCGGCCGAATCGGACCTGGAGGCGATCCGTGTCGAGCTGTTCGACGACGAGGTGGAGAGCCTGGCGGCCTTCGATCCGCTGACCGGCGAAGTGATCCAGAAGCTGCCGCGCTTCACCTTCTACCCCAAGAGCCACTACGTGACCCCGCGCGAGACGCTGCTGGAGGCGGTGGAGCACATCAAGGTCGAGCTCAAGGAGCGCCTGGACTATCTGCGCGCCAACAACAAGCTGGTGGAGGCGCAGCGCCTGGAACAGCGCACCCGTTTCGACCTGGAGATGATTCTCGAGCTGGGCTACTGCAACGGCATCGAGAACTACTCGCGCTATCTCTCCGGTCGCGCGCCGGGCGAGCCGCCGCCCACTCTCTATGACTACCTGCCGGCCGAGTCGCTGCTGGTGATCGACGAATCCCACGTCACCGTTCCGCAGATCGGTGCCATGTACAAGGGCGACCGCTCGCGCAAGGAAACTCTGGTCGAGTACGGTTTCCGCCTGCCGTCGGCGCTGGACAACCGGCCGATGCGCTTCGAGGAATGGGAGGCTGCCAGCCCGCAGACCATCTTCGTCTCCGCCACGCCTGGCCCCTACGAGGCCGAGCACGCCGGGCGGGTGATCGAACAGGTGGTGCGCCCCACCGGCCTGGTCGACCCCGAGATCGAGGTGCGCCCGGCGCGTACCCAGGTCGACGACCTGCTGTCGGAAATCCGCAAGCGCGTGGCGGTCGAGGAGCGGGTGCTGGTCACCACCCTGACCAAGCGCATGGCCGAGGACCTCACCGACTACCTGGCCGACCACGACGTCAAGGTGCGCTACCTGCACTCGGACATCGACACGGTGGAGCGGGTGGAGATCATCCGCGACCTGCGTACCGGCGCCTTCGACGTGCTGGTGGGCATTAACCTGCTACGCGAAGGCCTGGACATGCCCGAGGTGTCGCTGGTGGCCATCCTCGATGCGGACAAGGAAGGCTTCCTGCGCAGCGAGCGCTCGCTGATCCAGACCATCGGCCGCGCCGCGCGCAACCTCAACGGTAAGGCCATCCTCTATGCCGACAACATGACCGGCTCGATGGAGCGCGCCATCGGCGAGACCGAGCGGCGGCGCAACAAGCAGCTGGCCTTCAACGAGGCCAACGGTATCGTGCCCAAGGGGGTCAAGAAGGATATCCGCGACATCCTCGAAGGCGCCGTGGTGCCGGGGGCGCGCAGCAACAAGCGCAAGGCCGCGGCCAAGGCAGCCGAGGAGAGCGCCCGTTATGAAGCCGAGCTGCGCTCGCCGAGCGAGATCAGCAAGCGCATCCGCCAGCTGGAAGAGAAGATGTACCAGTTGGCCCGCGACCTGGAATTCGAGGCCGCTGCACAGCTGCGCGACGAGATCCAGAAGCTGCGTGACCGCCTGCTGCAGGTCTGAGCTCCTGTAGCCCGGATGCAATCCGGGAAGCGTCCTCGGATTGCATCCGGGCTACAGGGAAGGCGTAGCGTAGCGGTCGAGGCTCGCGGGTTTTACCCGCCCTACGGGGGCTTAGCGCCGTCCGAAGATGATCATCGACACCCCGACCAGCACCGCCGCGCAGGCCATGCCGGCGGACAGGCTCAGGCGTTCGTCAAGGATCAGGTAGCCGAGCAGCAGCGCCACCACCGGGTTGACGAAGGCGAAGGTCGACACCAGGCTCGGCTTCACTTCGCGCAGCAGCCAGAAATAGGCCGGGTACACGCCGAGGCTGACCGGCAGCACCAGGTAGATCAGCCACAGCCAGCCCTGCATGGACAGCGCGCCGAGCTGCACGGCCTGCCAGTCGCCATGCCAGAGTCCCAGGCCGCCCAGCACCAGTGCGCCGATCAGCATCTGCAGGCCCAGCCCGGTGGCCGGCGAGGCAAAGGGCGCGCGCTGGCGCAGCCACCAGGCGCCGACGGCCCAGAGCAGGGTGGCCAGCAGCACCAGGGCGCCGGACAGCCACTGCATGGGGCCGGCCGCTGCGCTCAGGCCGCCGCCCATCAGCAGCACTATGCCGGCGCTGGCGATGGCCAGTCCAAGCACCACCCAGAGTGGCGGGCGGTCCTGCAGCAGCCACTCCAGCAGCACGCTCCACAGCGGCAGCGAGGCATAGAGGATGGCCAGCATGCCGGTCGGCAGGTGCTGGTTGGCATAGATCAGCGCGCCCTGGCCGACTGCGATCAGCAGCAGGCCACCGATCAGCGCACCGCCCCAGTCGCTGACTTGCACCCGCAGCGCGCCACGCGCCGCCACCCAGAGCAGCGCCAACAGCCCCGCCAGGCAGAAGCGCAGGGTGCCGATGACGAAGGGCGGCAGCTCGCGCAGGAGGAAGTGGTTGGCCAGGTAGGTGGTGCCCCAGCCGATATAGATGACGAGAAAGGCGCCGATCAGCAGGAACGAGCGGTAACGCGAGGCAGGCATGGTGCAACCAGAAGCAGGGTGGCGGGCTCAGTGCGCCGCGCCACCGGTGGCGCCGGCGGGCAGCCTGCGGGTCAGCAGCACGGCGAGCATGCTGATGGCCAGGGCCAGGCCGACGAAATGGAAGGCGTCATTGTAGGCCATGATGCTGGCCTGCTGGTGGGTGATCTCGCTGAGCTTGCCCAGCGCCGCCTGCGGGCTGCCGAGCTGCTTGGTGAGCAGGGCCAGGCGCTCGTCGACCTGCGGGTTGCCCGGTACCAGGGCCTCGCGCAGGTAGTCGAAGTAGGTCTTGGCGCGGCTGTCGAGCAGGGTGGCGAGCAGGGCTATGCCGATGGCGCCACCGAGGTTGCGCAGGATGTTGAACAGGCTCGACGCGGAGCCGGCGTCCTGTGCCTGGATGTAGGCGGTGGCGATCAGCGAGATGGTCACCATGATCAGCGGCTGGCCGAGGGCGCGGATGATCTGGATATGGTTGAACTGCTCGCCGGCGAAGTCCGGGTTGAGTGTGCCGGAGAAGAAGCTGGAGGCGCCGAACAGGGCGAAGCCGGCGGCGCACAGCCACTTCGGCGAGATCACCTTCATCAGCTTGGGCACCAGCGGGATGATGAACAGCTGCGGTAGGCCCATCCACATGATCACCTCGCCGATCTGCAGGGCGTTGTAGCCCTGGATCTGCGCCAGGTACAGCGGCAGCAGGTAGATCGAGCCGTACAGTCCCAGACCCATGCCCAGGCTGGCGATGCTGGTGAGGCCGAAGTTGCGCTCGCGCAGGATGCGCAGGTTGATCAGCGGGTTGTCGCGCGACAGCTGCAGGATGACGAACAGCACCAGGCTGACCAGAGCCACGCTGCCCAGGCCGACGATCAGCTGCGACTCCAGCCAGTCCTTGCGATGGCCCTCCTCGAGGAATACCTGCAGGCAGCCCAGTCCGAGGCCCAGGGTGACGATGCCGGCGTAGTCGGTGCTCTTCAGCAGCTGCCAGTCCGGCGCCTTCTTCTCCAGGCCATACATCAGGCCGGCGATCATCAGCAGGCCGGGCGGCACATTGATATAGAAGATGTATTCCCAGCCCCAGTTCTCGGTGAGCCAACCGCCCAGGGTGGGGCCGATGGAGGGCGCGAAGGTGGCGGTGATGGCAAACAGCGCCATGCCCTTGGCCCGGTGGTGCTCGGGCAGCTTGATCAGGGTCAGGGTGAAGGCCAGGGGAATCAGCGCGCCGCCGGTGAAGCCCTGCAGGGCACGGAAGACGATCATGCTTTCCAGGTTCCAGGCCAGCGAGCAGAGCAGCGAGGAGGCGAGGAAGCCCAGCGACACCCATACCGCCAGGCGTCGCGCCGAGAGCAGCTGCACCAGCCAGGCGGTGAGCGGGATCATGATGATCTCGGCCACCAGATAGGAGGTGGAGATCCACGAACCTTCCTCCAGGGTGGCCGACAGCGCGCCCTGGATGTCCTTGAGCGAGGAGTTGGTGATCTGGATGTCCAGCACCGCCATGAAGGCGCCGAGCATGGCGCTCATCACCGCGATCCAGTCGCGCCGGCTCGGCTCGCCGACCGGGCGGATCAGCGCATCAGCCGCCATGACGGGCGTCGCTGGCGATATCCACGCTCACTTCCACGGACATGCCGGGGCGGATCTTGCCGGCCAGCGGGTTGTCGGCGGCGAAGGTCAGCTTGACCGGGATGCGCTGCACCACCTTGGTGAAGTTGCCGGTGGCGTTGTCCGGTGGCAGCAGGCTGAACTGCGCGCCGGAGGCGGCGAACAGGCTGTCGATGCGGCCCTCGATGGGCGTGTCCGGGTAGGCGTCGAAGACCAGCGCGGCGCTCTGGCCGACCTGCATGCGGCCGATCTGGGTTTCCTTGAAATTGGCCTGCACCCAGATGGCGTCGCTCGGCACGATCGACAGCAGATAGGCGCCGGCTTGCACCACCTGGCCGGTGCGGGCGGAGCGTTGGCCGATGGTGCCGCTGATCGGCGCGCGGATCTCGGTGCGCGCCAGGTTCAGCTCGGCCTGGGCGATCTCCGCGCGGGCGTTGGCGATCTGCGCTTCGAGGCGCTTGACCTCGGCCTGCAGGGCATCCACCTGCTGGCGCTGGGCGGCCAGGTCGGCCTCGGCCTTGGACAGCTGCGAGCGGGCCACGCGGCTGTCGGCGGACAGGGTGGTGACCCTTTCTTCGGAGACGTAGCCCGGCTTGCGCAGGGTCTGGGCGCGGGACAGGTCGATCTGGGTGCGTGCGAGCGTGGCCTGCCCGGCGGCGACATCGGCCTGGCTGGCGGCGATCAGGCTGGCCTGCTGGTCCAGGCGGCTCTGCGCCTGCGCCAGCTCCGCCTCGCGGGTGGCCAGGGCGGCGCGGGCGCGCTCCAGGGCCAGCTGGAAGTCGGCGGCCTCCAGGGTCAGCAGCAGCTGGCCTTTCTCCACCTGCTGGTTGTCGGCCACCAGCACCTGCTCGATGCGCGCGCCCAGCTGGCTGGAGACGCGGGTGATCTCGCCCTGTACGTAGGCGTTGTCGGTGCTTTCGTGGAAGCGTCCGACCAGCAGCCAGTGGCCGAACAGGCCGGCGGCGATCAGGGCGAGGAGGGCGACGAAGACGGACAGACGGCGTTGCAACTGGGCGGGCATGGCGAACTCGAACGACTGGCAGAGTGTAAGCAAATTTAACAGTGTTGCTGTTAAGTAAGTAGCCGGTAGAATTCGCAAACTTTGTTGCTTATGGGGAACAATAATGGGGCTGGATGATGCCTTGATCTTCACCCGCGTGGTGGAGTGCCACAGCTTCACCCAGGCCGCGCAGAGCCTGGGCATGCAGAAATCCACGGTGAGCCGGCGCATCGCCCTGCTGGAGGAGCGCCTCGGTGTGCGCCTGCTCAACCGCACCACGCGCAAGCTGCGCCTGACCGAGGTGGGGCAGGCCTACTACGAGCGCTGCCGGCAGATCATGCTCGACTTCGCCGAGGCCGAGCAGGCGGTGATGCAGCTGCAGCAGGCGCCTTCCGGCCTGCTGCGGATCAGCGCGCCCATCGAGTTCGGCCAGCTGTTCCTCGGTCGGGTGCTGGGCGAGTTCATGCGCCAGTACCCGCAGATCAGCGCCGAGGTGGAGCTGACCTCGCGCGATGTCGATCCGCTGGAGGAGGGCGTCGACATTGCCATCCAGGTCGGCCAGCCGCGCGACTCCACGCTGATCGCGCGCAAGCTGTTCGAAAGTCGCCGGCGCCTGTGCGCCAGCCCCGCCTACCTGGCACAGCACGGCACGCCGCGCACCGTTCAGGAGCTGGCCGGGCACCGCGCCATCCACCTGCCGGTGGATTCCCCGCGGCATTGGCCGTTGCTCGGCGAAAGCATCGCCTGCCAGCGCGTGCTGGCCTGCAACAACATCACCCTGGCCCGTGAGGCGGCGCTGGCCGGAGCCGGCATCGCCGCGCTGCCGGTGATGATCTCCGAGGTGGCGGTGCAGGAGGGGCAGCTGGTGGAGCTGCTGCCCGAAGCGCGCCTGCCCACTGGCGAGCTGTATGCGGTGTACCCGTCGCGGCGCTTCCAGGCGATGAAGGTCAAGGCCTTCCTCGACTTCCTCATGGCCAGCCTGCCGCAGGCCGGCCTGCTGGAGCCGGCGGGCGCCGGCCTGCTAACATCGCACCTTTGAACCACTCCTTCGTTTCCGAGACTTGTCATGACCAAAGTCCGCACCCGCATTGCGCCGTCGCCGACCGGTGACCCGCACGTCGGCACTGCCTATATCGCCCTGTTCAACCTGTGCTTCGCCCGCCAGCATGGCGGCGAGTTCATCCTGCGCATCGAGGACACCGACCAGCTGCGTTCGACCCGTGAGTCCGAGCAGCAGATCTTCGATGCCCTGCGCTGGCTGGGCATCGAGTGGAACGAAGGTCCGGATGTCGGTGGCCCGCACGGCCCGTACCGGCAGAGCGAGCGCGGCGCGATCTACAAGAAGTACTCGGACGAGCTGGTCGCCAAGGGCCACGCGTTCCCCTGCTTCTGCTCCGCCGAGCGCCTGGACCAGGTGCGCGCCGAGCAGATGGCGAAGAAGGAAACCCCGCGCTACGACGGCCACTGCATGCACATCGCCCCGGAACAGGCGCAGCAGCGCATCGCCGCCGGCGAGTCGCACGTGGTGCGCATGAAGGTGCCGAGCGAAGGCGTCTGCGTGGTGCCGGACATGCTGCGTGGCGACGTGGAGATCCCGTGGGATCGCATGGACATGCAGGTGCTGATGAAGGCCGACGGCCTGCCCACCTACTTCCTGGCCAACGTGGTCGACGACCACCTGATGGAGATCACCCACGTCCTGCGCGGCGAGGAGTGGCTGCCATCGGCGCCCAAGCTGATCAAGCTGTACGAGTACTTCGGCTGGGAACAGCCCAAGCTCTGCTACATGCCGCTGCTGCGCAATCCGGACAAGTCCAAGCTGTCCAAGCGCAAGAACCCCACCTGCATCACCTTCTACGAGCGCATGGGCTTCATGCCCGAGGCGCTGCTCAACTACCTGGGGCGCATGGGCTGGTCGATGCCGGACGAGCGCGAGAAGTTCTCCCTGGCCGAGATGATCGAGCACTTCGACCTGTCGCGCGTCTCGCTCGGCGGGCCGATCTTCGATATCGAGAAGCTGTCCTGGCTCAATGGCCAGTGGCTGCGCGAGCTGCCGGTGGAGGAGTTCGCCCGGCGCGTGCAGCAGTGGGCGTTCAATCCGCAGTACCTGATGCAGATCGCCCCGCACGTGCAGCAGCGCGTCGAGACCTTCAGCGACATCGCGCCGCTGTCCAGCTTCTTCTTCAGCGGCGGCGTGCAGCTGGATGCCAAGCTGCTGGAGCACAAGAAGCTGACCCCGGACCAAGTGCGCCAGGCCCTGCAGCTGGTGCTCTGGGAGCTGGAGGCGCTGCGCCAGTGGGACAAGGAGAAGATCACCGGCTGCATCCAGTTCGTCTGCGAGGGCCTCGGCCTCAAGCTGCGCGATCTGATGCCGCTGATCTTCCCGGCCATCACCGGCAAGGCCAGCTCGGTCTCGGTGCTGGATGCCATGGAAATCCTCGGCGCCGACCTGTCGCGCTTCCGCCTGCGCCAGGCCGTCGAGCTGCTCGGCGGCGTGAGCAATGGCGAGACCAAGGAGTGGAAGAAGCTGCTGGAGGGCTTTCGCGGCTGAGGAGGTTAGGGGTAAGTGATTGTTCTGCCTTCAGAATTTTTTCAGGTCCGATGAAAAATTGTGTTGACAGGCAAATACCTCGCCCCTAATATGCGCCCCGTCCAAGCGACGGGGCTATAGCTCAGCTGGGAGAGCGCTTGCATGGCATGCAAGAGGTCGACGGTTCGATCCCGTCTAGCTCCACCAAATTTGCCACCGAACGAATTCCAGCGCGTTCGAGTGAATGAAGGTTTCGTCCCCTTCGTCTAGTGGCCTAGGACACCGCCCTTTCACGGCGGTAACAGGGGTTCGAGTCCCCTAGGGGACGCCACTTCACGCAGTGCCTGCACTGCACGTCGAGAGACGCAAAATCCGGGGCTATAGCTCAGCTGGGAGAGCGCTTGCATGGCATGCAAGAGGTCGACGGTTCGATCCCGTCTAGCTCCACCAATCACTGACAAGGCCAGCCTAGTGCTGGCCTTGTTCTTCGAAGGTTCTGTCCCCTTCGTCTAGTGGCCTAGGACACCGCCCTTTCACGGCGGTAACAGGGGTTCGAGTCCCCTAGGGGACGCCACTTTCTTTCCGCGTTTTGCGGACTTCAAGGGTCATTCTTCGGAATGGCCCTTTTGTTTTTCCGGCCTCTGCATTGACGCGACGAGCGGTCCGGGTCTCGGCTTGCGCATTCTTATTATGGTTGTAATATTAAATCCATCATCTGATGGAGGCTGCCATGAGCGACAAGAAGGCCAGAACCCGCCTGCGCATTCTCGGCGCCGCCAGTGCCGCACTGGTCCGGCGTGGTCCGCTGCAGCCGGGCGTGGCCGAGGTGATGGAGTCCGCCGGCCTCACCGTCGGCGGCTTCTATGCCCACTTCGAGAGCAAGGAGGCGCTGATGCTGGAGGCCTTCCGTGACCTGCTCGGGCGGCGTCGGCAGTTGCTCCGGCAGCTCGACGACAGCCTGACGGCCGAGGAGCGGCGGGTGCTGGCCGCGGCCTTCTACCTATCGCGCAAGCATCGCGATGCCGGCAGCGATGCCTGCCCGCTGCCCAGTTCGCTGGGTGAGGTCAGTCACCTGCCCGAGCCTTTCCGCCTGGTGCTGGTCGAGCATGTCGAGCTGATGGTGGCTGAACTGGCCGGCAGCCCGGAGGAGGCCGACAAGGTGCTGGCCGATCTGGCTCTGATGGTGGGTGGTCTGGCGCTGGCTCGCGCACTGGGTGCGGGCGAGCTGTCGGATCGGGTTCTGCGTGCCGCCAAGTCGGCGGTGCTGTGAAAGCGTGCCCGCCTGGCGGGCCTTTGTGAGGAGAAGCGAGATGAGCAGCATGAGCTGGATTCGTGGCTTCAATGCCACTGTTGGTCGCCTGGCCCCGGATCTGGTGGCCAGCAAGATGCACCGGGCCTTCCTCACGCCGCGCGACCTGCCGCCACGCGACTGGGAGCTGCCGCTGCTGGCCGAGTCCGAGCGCATTACCCTGCGCTTCGGCCTGTCCGCCCTGCGCTGGGGGCAGGGGCCCGCGGTACTCCTGCTGCACGGCTGGGAAGGTCGGCCGACCCAGTTCGCCGAGCTGATTCGTGCCCTGGTGCGGGCCGGCTACGGCGTGGTGGCCCTGGACGCCCCGGCCCATGGTCGCTCGCCGGGGCACGAGGCCAACGTGGTGCTGTTCGCCCGCGCCTTGCTGGAGGCGGCGGGTGAGCTGCCGCCGCTGAAGGCGGTGATCGGCCATTCCCTGGGTGGCGCCAGCGCCTTGCTGGCCACCCAGCTCGGCCTGCGCACCGAGGCGCTGGTGACCATCGCCGCGCCGGCGCGCATCCTCGGCGCCCTGCGCCGTTTCGCCCACTTCGTCGGCCTGCCGAAGCAGGCCAGGGCACGCTTCGTGCGCATGGTCGAGCAGAGCGCCGGCATGCCCGCCGCGCAGCTCGACGTGGCGCGCTATCAGCTGGATTTCCCCGGCCTGGTGGTGCATGCCGAGGACGACCCCATGGTGCCCTATGGCGAGGCGCAGAGCATCCACGCGGCCTGGCCCGGCAGCCGCCTGCTGCCCCTGGAGCGGGGCGGCCACAGCAAGCCGCTGGGCGATCCGCGGGTGGTCGAGGCGGTGCTGGAGCTGCTCGGCAGCGCCGACCTGCACAGCGCCGTCAGCCGCCGGGTGCTGGCTGCCACGGCGCTAGCTTCCTGAGCGCCAGGCGCTACGCGGGCGCTAAAACGTTACACTCCCTGCCATGTGCCCACTGCGCCGAAGTTGTGCTTCGCGGCCAGTGGGCGCCGTCACAGCAGCCAATGCCGTTCGCTGAAGGGGAGGTGACATGGGCCTGACGATGGATGTGGTACTGCAACGCGCCCGCCCGGTGCTGCCGGTGCTGGTGATCGAGGATTGCGCGTTGGCGGTGGACCTGGCACATGCCCTGTACGCCGGTGGCGTCGAGGTGCTGGAAGTGACCCTGCGCACGCCGCGCGCGCTGGATGCCCTGGCGGCCATTCGCCAGGCCCTGCCGCAGCTGCTGGTGGGCGCCGGCACGGTGATCCATGCCGAGCAGTTCCAGGAAGCGCGCGACGCCGGCGCCCAGTTCGCCGTCAGCCCGGGCTGCACCGAGCGCCTGGCGGCGGCGGCCGACGACTCCGGGCTGCCCTACCTGCCGGCGGTGATGACGCCTTCCGAGGTGCTGCTGGCGCTGGAGTACGGCTATCGCTCGCTCAAGCTGTTCCCGGCCAATGGCGCCGCCAGCGTGAAGATGCTGAAAAGCTTCAAGGGGCCCTTCACCGGCATCCGCTTCTGTCCCACCGGCGGGATCACCGCGGACAACCTGCTGAGCTTCCTGCGCCTGCCCAACGTGGCCTGTGTCGGCGGTACCTGGATCGCCCCGGATAACCTGATCCGCGCCCGTGCCTGGGACCAGATCACCCAGCTGGCCAGCGAGGCCCGGGCCCTGGCCGCCGGCGTGGAGGCCAAACCATGAGCTGGGACCTGCCCGAGCCCTTCGTCATCGACCTGGTGGTGAATGCCGACGACATCGACGGCCTCGGCCATGCCAACAACGCGGTCTACGTCAGCTGGCTGGAGCGCTGCGCCTGGCGCCACTCGCAGCACCTGGGCCTGGACCTGGCCGAGTACCGCCGTCTGGATCGTGCCATGGCGGTGCTGCGCCACGAGATCGACTACCTGGCCAGCGCCTACGAGGGCGAGGAGCTGCAGATGGCCACCTGGATCGTCGAGTCCGACCACAGGCTGAAGATGACCCGGCGCTTCCAGCTGTGGCGCCCGGCCGACGCCACCACCCTGCTGCGCGCCCAGACCACCTTCGTCTGCATCGAGCTGTCCAGCGGCAAGCCCAAGCGCATGCCGACGGAGTTCGTCGAGGGCTATGGGCGCGCGCTGCTGCAGCCCTATCCCCTGGAGCTGTAGGCCAGCCATCGCGGCTCACTACTCGGCGGGCCCGGTGCTGGCTACAATCGCCACCCCGTTTTTCGAGACCTCTGCCGTGCAAATCGCCCTGGCCCCCATGGAGGGGCTGGTCGACGAGATCCTGCGCGATGTGCTGACCCGTGTCGGCGGCATCGACTGGTGCGTCACCGAGTTCATCCGCGTCAGCGACCGCCTGTTGCCCGAGGCCGCCTACCGCAAGCTGGCGCCCGAGCTGGCCGAGGGGGCGCGCACCCGCGCCGGCACGCCGCTGCGCGTGCAGCTGCTCGGCTCCGACCCCGCCTGCCTGGCGGACAACGCGGCCTTCGCCTGCAGCCTCGGCGCGCCGGTGATCGACCTCAACTTCGGCTGCCCGGCCAAGACGGTGAACAAGTCGCGAGGCGGCGCCGTGCTGCTCAAGGAGCCGGAGCTGCTGCACGCCATCGTGCGCGAGGTGCGCCGTGCCGTGCCGGCCGAGATTCCGGTCACCGCCAAGATGCGCCTGGGCTTCGACAGCCCGGACGGCGCCCTGGATTGTGCCCGCGCCCTGGTCGAGGGCGGGGCGGCCAAGCTGGTGGTGCACGCGCGGACCAAGGTCGATGGCTACAAGCCACCGGCCCACTGGGAATGGGTGGCGCGGGTGCAGGAAGTGGTCGCCGTGCCGGTCTACGCCAATGGCGAAATCTGGACGGTGGACGACTGGCAACGTTGCCGCGCGGTCAGCGGCGCCGAGTACATCATGCTCGGCCGTGGCCTGGTCTCGCGCCCCGACCTGGCCCGGCAGATCGCCGCGGCGCGCGCCGGCGAGGACGTCGTGCCGATGGGCTGGGATGAGCTGCTGCCACTGCTCCGGGACTTCTGGCGGCAGGCCCGGCGCAAGCTGGCGCCGCGCTACGCGCCGGGGCGTCTCAAGCAGTGGCTGGCCATGCTCACCCGCAGCTACCCGCAGGCGGTGGCGCTGTTCGCCGAGGTGCGTCGGGAAAACGACTGCGCGCGTCTCGATGCGCTGCTCGGCGTGACGCCGACCGCCAGCGACTAGGCCTGTGCAGTGTCGCCGGCCGCCATGCGACCTCTTGAAATCCTGCCGAGTATCCACATCTAGGAAATGCGGGATGCCGCAGTCGGGTCCCGCGGTCCACCTACTCGCTGAACTTCAGGAGATACGTCATGAGCACTGCATTTTCCATGGCCCCGCTGCTGCGCCAGTCCATCGGTTTCGACCGTTTCAACGACCTGTTCGAGTCTGCCCTGCGCAATGACGCCGGGACGTCCTACCCGCCCTACAACGTGGAGAAGCATGGCGAGGACGAATACCGCATCGTCATCGCGGTCGCCGGCTTCCAGGAGGAGGATCTCGAGCTGCAGGTCGAGCGCGGCGTACTGACCGTGACGGGGGGCAAGCGCGAGCGCAATGCGGCCGAAGTGACCTATCTGCACCAGGGCATCGCCCAGCGCGGCTTCAAGCTGTCGTTCCGCCTGGCCGATCACATCGAGGTCAAGGCCGCCGACCTGGCCAACGGCCTGCTCAATATCGACCTGGTGCGCATCGTGCCGGAGGAAGCCAAGGTCAAGCGCATCCCCATCGGCGGTCAGCAGCCCGTGCTGCAGGGCTGAAGTGGTCTGATGCGACATGCGAAGGGCACCTGCGGGTGCCCTTCGCGTTTGTTCAGGGCTGCCGCCGGGCGTGCAGCAGCCGGTGGAACTCCTCGAGCGGCAGCGGCTTGCTGAACAGGTAGCCCTGGTACTGGTGGCAGCCCTGCTGCTGGAGGAACTCCAGCTGCTCGGGCTGCTCGACGCCTTCGGCGACCATGTCCAGATTGAGGCTGCGCGCCATGGCGACGATGGCGCGGATGATCTCGGCGTCGTTGGGGTCGCTGGTGGCATCGCGGACGAAGGACTGGTCGATCTTCAGCACATCCACCGGCAGGCGCTTGAGGTAGGTCAGCGAGCTGTAGCCGGTGCCGAAGTCGTCCATCGCGAAGCTCAGGCCCAGGCGCTTGAGACGCAGCATCTTGGCGATGGTGTCGTCCAGGTTCTGAATCACGATGCTCTCGGTGATCTCCAGCTTGAGCATCCTGGCCGGCAGCTCACTGAGCTGCAGGCAGCGCTCGACCCGCTCGACGAAGTCGCCCTGGCGGAACTGCCGGGGGCTGATGTTGACGCACAGCTGGAAGTTGTCGCGGCGCACCAGCTTCTGCTGCAGCAGGCTGGCCACCGCATGGCAGGCCTCGTCGAGGACCCAGGCGCCCACTTCGAGGATCAGCCCGCTTTCCTCCAGTACCTGGATGAACTGCCCCGGTGACTGCTGGCCGAGGGTCGGATGGCTCCAGCGCAGCAGGGCCTCGGCGCCGATCACACGGTCGTCGCGGGCATCCACCTGGGGCTGGAAGTACAGTTCGAACTCGCCGCGGGCCAGGGCCAGGCGCAGGTCGTTCTCCAGGCGCAGGCGCTCGCTGGCCGCTTCCTGCATGGATTTGCGGAACAGCTGGATGGTGTTGCGCCCGGAGTCCTTGGCCCGGTACAGGGCGATGTCGGCGCGCTTGAGCAGATCGGTCGGGTTGTCGCCGTGGTCCGGCAGTAGGGCGATACCGATGCTCGGCGTCACCTGCAGGCGATGGCCGTCCAGCAGCATCGGCTCGGCCAGCAGGCGGCGCAGCTTTTCCGCCACCAGACGGACCTGGCGGGTGACCTCGGAGCGCTTGCCTTCCAGGCCGGAAATCAGCACCACGAACTCGTCGCCGCCCAGGCGCGCCACCGTGTCCTCCTGGCGCACGCTGGCTTCCAGGCGGGCGGTGACCATCTTCAGCACGGCATCGCCAACCGGATGGCCGAGGCTGTCGTTGATGTGCTTGAAGTGGTCGAGGTCGAGGAACAGCAGGGCGCCGTGCAGGTCGTGGCGCTTGAGCAGGGATATCTGCTGGATCAGGCGGTCCATCAACAGGGCGCGGTTGGGCAGGTTGGTCAGCGGGTCGTGGTAGGCCAGGTGCTGCACCTGGGCCTGGGCAGCCTTCAGTTCGCTGATGTCGCGGGCAGTCAGCAACAGGCAGGGCGTGCCATTCAGCTCGATGGGCTCGACCGAGACCTCCACCAGCTGCAGCGCGCCGTTGCGGTGCTGGCCGTGCATTTCCAGGTGATAGACGCGGCCATCGCGGATGATGGCCTCGACCATGCGCGCGCGCTCTTCCGGGTAGGCCCAGACGTTGAGCTCCAGGGCGCTGCGCCCGATCACTTCTTCCGGGCGGTAGCCGGTGAGGCGGCAGAAGCCTTCGTTGACCTCGATGAAGCGCCCGCTGTCACGCTCGGTGATGGTGATGGCGTCGGGGCTGGAATGGAAGGCCTTGGCGAACTTCTCCTGGCTGGCCTTGAGTGCGGCTTCGGCGGCCTGGCGCTCGGTGATGTCGCGGAAGGTGGTGGTGATGCACAGCTGGCGGTCGACGCGGATGAAGCGGCTGGACACCACGCAGGTCAGCTGGTGGCCGCCCTTGGTGCGGAAGCGCGCCACCTCGTTGTTGAGGCCCTGTTGCTGGTTCAGCTTGGCGAACAGCTGGTCACGCTGTCGCTCGTCGACCCAGAAACGCAGCTCTGGGGCGCTACGCCCGACTATCTGCTCGGGCTGCCAGCCGAACACCTGGCAGAAGCTGGGGTTGACCTCGACGAACACGCCATCGCGGATGCGCGTTACGCAGATGGGCTCGGGGCTGGCCTGGAACAGGGTGACGAACTTCTCCTCGGAGGAGGCCAGGCGCTGCTCGCGCAGCACTCGCTCGGTGATGTCCATGAGGATTCCGGCCATGCGCAGCGGCTGCTCCTGGCTGTCGCGGTAGAGCTTGGCGGTGCTCTCCAGGTAGCGGGTGTCGCCGTTCTTCAGGCGGGTGCGGTAGGTCACCTGATATTCGCGCTGGATGCCGGCGCAGGCGTCGCGGTAGGCCTGGCGCATGAGCTTCTGGTCCGTCGTCGGGACGCGCTCGAAGAAGTCGGCGAAGGGGCCGTGGTAGGGCTCGGCGGGCAGGCCATGCAGGCTGGCGGCGCGTTCCGAGGCATAGAGCAGGCCGCTGGGAATGTGCCAGTCCCAGGTGCCCAGGTTGGCCGAGTCCAGGGCCAGGGTCAGGCGCTCCTGGCTGTCGCGCAGGGCCAGTTCCTGTTCCTGCTGCTGGGTGATGTCGCGGATCACCCCGAAAACCTGCTTGCGCCCGCTGGCGTCCAGCTGCGGCCGGCCGCTGATCTCCAGCCAGTGCAGGCTGCCGTCGGGCCAGCGGATGCGGTGGCGCAGGGGTTCGACAATCGGCTGGCCTTCCAGCACCTGCCGGAACAGCTGCTGCACTTTGGCGCGGTCTTCCTCGGGGATCAGCTCGATGTAGTCGACGCGCTGTTCCAGCGGATTCTTCGGGTCCAGGCCGAACAGTGCCTGGGCGCCGCGCGACCAGTTGACCTTGCCGCTCTCGATGTCCCAGTACCAGGCGCCCAGGTGCGCCCCGTTGAGGGCGGCGAGCAGGCGCGGCGCATCCTGCCAGGTCTTCTCGAACTCGGCGGGATCGAGGGCGGGGATGTAGGGGAAGGGCGGCTGCTTGGGCGGTCTGGACATCGCGTTCTCGTCCGGCGCTCGGCACGGCCTCGCCACCCGGTGGGAAGGGGCGCTGGAGCGGCATGCAGGCGTCTTTTTTATCGTTATGTCCTCACGTTAGCCGCAGTTTTGCCGTCAAGGCAAGCGGCGTTGCTGGTCGAGCAGGGCCATGAAGGCTTTGGCCGCGTTGGACAGGGTTCGTTCCCGGTGCAGGATGTAGCCGAGGCGCCGCTGCAGCTGGATGCCCGGTAGTGGCAGGCGTACCACCTGGTCGTCGAGCATGGTGCGCGGCAGCACGCTCCAGGCCAGGCCGATGGAGACCATCATCTTGATCGTCTCCAGGTAGTTGGTGCTCATGCCGATGTTGGGCGTCAGCCCCTGGGCGGCGAACAGGTTGTTGACGATGTGGTGGGTGAAGGTGTTGCCGCCGGGGAACACCGCCGGGTGCAGCGCCACGTCGGCCAGGGTCACCGCGCCGTTGCGCGCCAGTGGGTGCTCGGGGGCGGCGACGAAGTCCAGCGGGTCGTCCCACACTGGCACCGCGTGCACCGGCTCGCGGGTCTCCGGGGCCAGGGTGATCACCGCCAGCTCGGCGCGGCCGTGGAGAATCTCCTCGTAGGCCACCTCGGAGTCGAGGAACTGGATATCCAGAGCCACCTGCGGATGCTGACGGGTGAAGGCCCGCAGCAGCGGCGGCAGGCGATGCAGGCCGATATGGTGGCTGGTGGCCAGGGTCAGGCGGCCGCTGACTTCGCCATTGAGATTGGTCAGGGCGCGGCGGGTGTCGTCCAGCACATTGAGGATCTGGTAGGCCCGCGGCAGCAGGGCGCGTCCGGCCTCGGTCAGGTTCACCTCGCGGCCCAGGCGGTCGAACAGGCGCACGTCGAGCTGCTGCTCCAGGCCGGCGATGCGCTTGCTTACCGCCGGTTGGGTCAGGTGCAGGCGCTCGGCCGCCTCGGAGAAGCTGCCGGCTTCGGCGATGGCGATGAAGGCGTTGAGGTTGGCCAGGTCCATGGGTGTCTGCGCTCGGCTCGGTGATTGTCGGTCTTATAGCGCATTGCATTCCGCTCAGGAATGCTTGGAATAAAAAATATGAATTGGAGTTATTCGAGCCGAATCCCTAGGATCGCCCCATCAGCAGAAGGGTTATCAGCCCTCGCTCCGCACATGACCTGATCGAGGACATAAGCAAATGGCCGGCAAGACGCTCTACGACAAGCTCTGGGACATGCACGAGGTGAAGCGCCGCGACGACGGTTCGTCGCTGATCTACATCGACCGGCAGATCCTCCACGAAGTGACCTCGCCGCAGGCCTTCGAGGGCCTGCGTCTGGCCGGGCGCAAGCCCTGGCGCGTGGACGCCAATATCGCCACTCCGGACCACAACGTGCCGACCACCAAGGCCGAGCGCCAGGGCGGCCTGGAGGCCATCGTCGACGAAGTGTCGCGCATCCAGGTGCAGACCCTGGACGAGAACTGCGACGACTTCGGCATCCTCGAGTTCAAGATGAACGACAGCCGCCAGGGCATCGTCCACGTGGTCGGCCCGGAGCAGGGCGCCACCCTGCCGGGTATGACCGTGGTCTGCGGCGACTCGCACACCTCCACCCACGGCGCCTTCGGTGCGCTGGCCCATGGCATCGGTACTTCCGAGGTCGAGCATGTGCTCGCCACCCAGTGCCTGGTGGCCAAGAAGATGAAGAATATGCAGGTGCGTGTCGAAGGCCGGCTGCCCTTCGGTGTCACCGCCAAGGACATCGTCCTCGCGATCATCGGCAAGATCGGTACTGCCGGCGGCAACGGCCATGCCCTGGAATTCGCCGGCAGCGCCATCCGTGAGCTGTCCATGGAAGGCCGCATGACCATCTGCAACATGGCCATCGAGGCCGGCGCCCGCGTTGGCCTGGTGGCCGTGGACGAGAAGACCATCGCCTATGTCGAGGGTCGCCCCTTCGCGCCCAAGGGCGCCGACTGGGACAAGGCCGTGGCCCAGTGGCAGACCCTGGTGTCCGACGCCGATGCGCATTTCGATACCGTGGTCGAGCTGAAGGCCGAAGAGATCAAGCCGCAGGTGTCCTGGGGCACTTCGCCGGAAATGGTCCTGGCCGTGGATGAGAAGGTGCCAGACCCGGCGGCCGAGGCCGACCCGGTCAAGCGCGACTCCATCGTCCGCGCCCTCAAGTACATGGGCCTGACCGCCAACCAGCCGATCACCGAGATCAAGCTGGACCGCGTGTTCATCGGCTCCTGCACCAACTCGCGCATCGAGGACCTGCGCGCCGCCGCCGAGGTGGCCAAGGGCCGCAAGGTGGCCGCCAACGTCAAGCAGGCGCTGGTGGTTCCGGGCTCCGGCCTGGTCAAGGCGCAGGCTGAACAGGAAGGTCTGGACAAGATCTTTATCGAGGCCGGCTTCGAATGGCGCGAGCCGGGCTGTTCCATGTGCCTGGCGATGAACCCGGACAAGCTGGGCAGCGGCGAGCATTGCGCCTCGACCTCCAACCGCAACTTCGAGGGCCGTCAGGGCGCCGGTGGCCGTACCCACCTGGTCAGCCCGGCCATGGCTGCGGCGGCTGCCGTGACCGGCCACTTCATCGACGTGCGCGAACTGATCCAGGCCTGAGGAGAGCGAACATGAAAGCCTTTACCCAACACACCGGCCTGGTCTGCCCGCTGGATCGCGCCAACGTCGACACCGACCAGATCATCCCCAAGCAGTTCCTCAAGTCGATCAAGCGCACCGGCTTCGGCCCCAACCTGTTCGACGAGTGGCGCTACCTGGATGTCGGCCAGCCCAACCAGGACTGCTCCAAGCGCCCGGTGAACCAGGACTTCGTGCTCAATTTCCCGCGTTACCAGGGCGCCAGCGTACTGCTGGCACGCGAGAACTTCGGCTGCGGCTCGAGCCGTGAGCACGCGCCCTGGGCGCTGGACGAGTACGGCTTCCGTGCCGTGATCGCGCCGAGCTTCGCCGACATCTTCTTCAACAACAGCTTCAAGAACGGTCTGCTGCCGATCATCCTCAAGGATGCAGAAGTCGACGAGCTGTTCGCCCAGTGCGAGGCCACCGAGGGCTACCAGCTGACCGTCGACCTGGCGGCGCAGACCGTGACCCGCCCGGACGGCAAGCAGTACCGTTTCGAGGTGGATGCCTTCCGCAAGCACTGCCTGCTCAACGGCCTGGACGACATCGGCCTGACCCTGCAGGACCAGGAGGCGATCAGGGCCTTCGAAGCCAAACACCAGCAGAGCAGCCCCTGGCTGTTCGGCGCGATCAAGTGATTAAGGATTGAGCATGAGCAAGCAGATTCTGGTTCTCCCCGGCGACGGCATCGGCCCGGAAATTATGGCCGAGGCGGTCAAGGTGCTGAACCTGGCCAATGACAAGTACAACCTCGGCTTCGAGCTGTCCTTCGATGACCTGGGTGGTGCCGCCATCGACCGTTACGGCGTGCCGCTGGCCGACGAGACCCTGGAGCGCGCCCGTGCCGCCGATGCCGTGCTGCTTGGCGCCGTTGGCGGGCCGAAGTGGGACACCATCGACCCGGCCATCCGTCCGGAGCGCGGCCTGCTGAAGATCCGCTCGCAGCTGGGCCTGTTCGGCAACCTGCGTCCGGCCATCCTCTACCCGCAACTGGCCGAGGCCTCCAGCCTCAAGCCGGAGGTGGTGGCTGGCCTGGACATCCTCATCGTCCGCGAGCTGACCGGTGGCATCTACTTCGGCCAGCCGCGCGAGAGCAAGGTGCTGGAAAACGGCGAGCGCATGGCCTACGACACCCTGCCGTATAGCGAGAGCGAGATCCGCCGCATCGCCAAGGTCGGCTTCGACATGGCCATGGTACGGGGCAAGAAGCTGTGCTCGGTGGACAAGGCCAACGTGCTGGCCTCCAGCCAGTTGTGGCGCGCTGTGGTCGAGGAAGTGGCCAAGGACTACCCGCAGGTCGAGCTGTCGCACATGTACGTGGACAACGCCGCCATGCAGCTGGTGCGCGCGCCCAAGCAGTTCGACGTGATCGTCACCGACAACATGTTCGGCGACATCCTCTCCGACGAGGCCTCCATGCTCACCGGCTCCATCGGCATGCTGCCGTCGGCCTCGCTGGACGCCAACAACAAGGGCATGTATGAGCCCTGCCACGGCTCGGCGCCGGACATCGCCGGCAAGGGCATCGCCAACCCGCTGGCGACCATCCTCTCGGTGTCGATGATGCTGCGCTACAGCTTCAACCAGTCTGCCGCCGCCGATGCGATCGAGCAGGCCGTGAGCCTGGTGCTGGATCAGGGCCTGCGCACCGGCGACATCTGGTCGGAAGGCAAGACCAAGGTCGGTACCGCCGCCATGGGTGATGCCGTAGTCGAGGCGCTGCGCAGCCTGTAATCTTTCCAGCCCCGCCACGCTAGGGCGGGGCTGCTTATCGAGGTACGAGTGTTATGAAACGTGTAGGTCTGATCGGTTGGCGCGGTATGGTCGGTTCCGTGCTCATGCAGCGCATGCTGGAAGAGCGTGACTTCGACCTGATCGAGCCCGTGTTCTTCACCACCTCCAATGTCGGCGGCCAGGGGCCGGCGATTGGCAAGGACGTCGCCCCGCTGAAGGATGCCTACAGCATCGACGAGCTGAAGAGCCTCGACGTGATCCTGACCTGCCAGGGCGGCGACTACACCAACGAAGTCTTCCCCAAGCTGCGCGAAGCCGGCTGGAACGGCTACTGGATCGACGCGGCCTCCAGCCTGCGCATGGCCGATGACTCGGTGATCGTGCTGGACCCGGTGAACCGCAAGGTGATCGACCAGTCGCTGGACTCTGGCACCAAGAACTACATCGGCGGCAACTGCACCGTCAGCCTGATGCTGATGGCCCTGGGCGGCCTGTACGAAGCCGGCCTGGTCGAGTGGATGAGCGCCATGACCTACCAGGCGGCTTCCGGCGCCGGTGCGCAGAATATGCGCGAGCTGATCAAACAGATGGGCGCGATCCACGGCGCCGTGGCCGATGATCTGGCCAACCCGGCCAGCGCCATCCTCGACATCGACCGCAAGGTCGCCGAGACCATGCGTGGCGAAGGCTTCCCGGTGGACAACTTCGGCGTGCCGCTGGCCGGCAGTCTGATCCCCTACATCGACAAGGAGCTGCCCAACGGCCAGAGCCGCGAGGAGTGGAAGGGCCAGGCCGAGACCAACAAGATCCTCGGTCGGATCAAGAGTCCGATCCCGGTAGACGGCCTGTGCGTGCGCATCGGCGCCATGCGTTGCCATAGCCAGGCGCTGACCATCAAGCTGAACAAGGACGTGCCGATGGCCGACATCGAGGGCCTGATCAGCCAGCACAACCCCTGGGTCAAGCTGGTGCCGAACACCCGCGAGGCGAGCATCCGCGACCTCGGCCCGACCGCCGTCACCGGTACCCTGAGCGTACCGGTCGGCCGCTTGCGCAAGCTCAACATGGGCTCGCAGTACCTCGGCGCCTTCACCGTCGGCGACCAGCTGTTGTGGGGTGCGGCTGAGCCGCTGCGGCGCATGCTGCGCATCCTGCTGGAGCGCTGATCGCGCGTGTTGCGCCAGAGGGCCGGTCCATGACCGGCCCTTTTTATTTTCTGCGCCGTGCGGGTAGAGTGCCGGCCATTCGCTATTCCCAGAAGGCTTTCCGATGTCCAAGACCCTCGATATCGCCGTGATCGGCGCCACCGGTACCGTCGGCGAAACCCTGGTGCAGTTGCTGGAGGAGCGCGAGTTCCCGCTCGGCAGCCTGCATCTGTTGGCGGGCGGCGATTCCGCGGGGCAGTCCGTGCCTTTCCGCGGCAAGAACCTGCGGGTGCGTGAGCTGGACGGGTTCGACTTCGCTCAGGTGCGCCTGGCGTTCTTCGCCGCCGGCGAGGAGGTCAGCCGCCAGTACGCCGCCAAGGCCCAGGCGGCCGGCTGTTCGGTGATCGACCTGAGTGGCGCCCTGGAACAGGCATTGCCGGTCGTGCCCGAAGCCAACGCCGAGGCGCTGGCTGGTGCCAGTGCACCCTATCTGCTGTCCAGTCCGGCGCCGGCCGCCGCCGCCCTGGCTGCCGTGCTGGCACCGCTGCGCGACCGGCCCGGCTTGCGCAAGATCACCCTGAATGCGGTCCTGGCCGTTTCCACTCTGGGGCGCGCCGGGGTCAGCGAGCTGGCGCGCCAGACCACCGAGCTGCTCAACATGCGCCCGCTGGAGCCGCAGCTGTTCGATCGCCAGGTGGCGTTCAACCTGCTGGCCCGGGTTGGCGAACCGGGGGAGGGTGGTCATGCCCGGCTGGAGCGGCGGATGGCCGATGAGCTGAAGCGGGTGCTGGGCGTCTCGGGGCTGAAAGTGGCGGTCACCTGTTGTGTGGCGCCGGTGTTCTTCGGCGACAGCCTGGCCGTCTCCCTGGAAACCGCAGAGGCGGTGGATATAAAGGAAGTTGCCGCACTGCTGGGGCGGCAGGCGGGTATCGAGCTGGTGGAGGAGGGGGATTATCCGACTGTCGTCGGGGATGCGGTGGGCCAGGATGAACTGTATGTTGGGCGCTTGCGTGCTGGCCTGGACGACCCTGCCGAGCTTAATTTGTGGATTGCGTCAGATAACGTGCGAAAAGGCTCTGCGCTCAATGCTGTGCAAATTGGCGAGTTGTTGATAAAACACTATCTGTAAAAGATACTTAGCCCCAAATTTGAAGATTTATTCTAGCTTGGCAATACTGGTTTGGTAGTTCGCTGGCGGGGAGTCGCCTCTGGGCGGGTGCAGGCAGCGCGCTTCAAAATCCTCTCGTGCAACGAGAAAAAAAGATAAAACAAGGGATTACACTATGGTTCGGGTTCGCAAACTGGTGCTGGCAATTGCGGCTGCTTCCGCGCTGACTTCCGGTACGGCACATGCGCTGGGGCTGGGGGAGATCGACCTGCAGTCCTCGCTGAGCCAGCCGCTGGTGGCGGAGATCGAGCTGCTCGAGGTGCGCGATCTGGCACCCGGTGAGGTGATCCCGGCGCTTGCCTCGGCCGAGGAGTTCAACAAGGCCGGTGTCGATCGCCAGTACTTCCTGACCGATCTCAAGTTCACGCCGATCATCAAGCCCAACGGCAAGAGCGTGATTCGCATCACCTCTACCAAGCCGGTGCGCGAGCCCTACGTCAACTTCCTCGTCGAAGTGCTGTGGCCGAATGGCCGGCTGCTGCGCGAGTACACTCTGCTGCTCGATCCGCCGCTGTATTCCCCCACTCCGGCGCTGACCACTGCGCCGAGTCTGCCGGTAGCCGCTGCACCGGCACCCCGCCCGCAGGCTGCGGCGCCCACTCCGCGCCCGGTTACCCCCAGCGCCAGTGCCCCGGTTCGCCCGGCCGCACCAGTCGCTCCGGCTGCTCCGGCCCCGGCGGCTCCGGTGAAGGTGGCAGCCGATCAGTACAAGACCACTTCCAGCGACACCCTGTGGGAAATCGCCCAGAACAGTCGCCAGAGCGGTAGCGTGCACCAGGCCATGCTGGCCATTCAGGAGCTCAACCCTAATGCCTTCATCGGCGGCAATATCAACCGTCTGAAGAGTGGCCAGGTGCTGCGCCTGCCTACCGATGCGCAGATCAAGAGCCGCAGCCAGGCCGAAGCCCTGGCCCAGGTCGCCGAGCAGAATGCCGCCTGGCGTGAGGGGCGCAGCGTCGCCGCCAGTTCTTCCCGCCAGCTGGATGCCACCAAGCGTGACAGCGCCGGTGCGGCGCCAGCCAAGGCCGAGGCCAAGGACAGCCTGAAGCTGGTTTCCGCCGACAGTGGCAAGTCGACTGCCGGTGCCGAGAAGGGCAAGGGCGATAGCAAGGCGCTCAATGACCAGCTGGCCGTCACCAAGGAAAGCCTGGATTCTACGCGTCGCGAAAACGAAGAGCTGAAAAGCCGCCTGGGCGACCTGCAGAGCCAGCTCGACAAGGCGCAGCGCCTGCTCGAACTCAAGGATAGCCAGCTGGCCAAGCTGCAGGCTGACCTGGCCAAGCAGGGCCAGACTGCGGCTGCGCCTTCCGCTGAGGCCAAGCCGCAGGAGGTCAAGCCGGCTGCTCCGGTTGCCGAGGCCAAGCCCGCCGAGGTGAAACCGGTCGAGAAGCCCGCTGCCGCCGATTTCAACTACGAAGAGCCGGCGCCCAAGGTCGAGCCAGCTAAGCCTGCCGTGCAGGCGCCGGCTCCCCAGCCGGCCAAGCCGGCCGCTGCCAAGCCCGAGCAGCCTGCCAAGCCGGTTACCAAGCCTGTGGTCAAGGAGCCGGAGCCGCAGGGCATGCTTGATCAGCTGCTGGCCAATCCCATGCTGCTCGGTGCTGCTGGCGGCGGCGTGCTGCTGGCGCTGCTGATTGGTCTGATGGTGCTGTCGCGCCGTAACGCTATGAAAGAGGCCGAGCTACAGAACAGTCTTTCTGCCGAGCAGGGCGATGACGCCTTTGCCTCCGACATGGACCTGCCGGACGACAGCTTTGCCGGGCTCGATGATGCTGCCGACCAGTCTGCAATCCGTGGTCAGGCTGAGGAGCGCGTCGCGCCGCAGACCGCCGATGCGCTGGGCGAGGCCGATATCTACATCGCCTACGGCAAGTTCAGTCAGGCTGCCGAGCTGCTGCACAATGCGATCAATGATGAGCCGCAGCGCGGTGACCTGCGCCTGAAGCTGATGGAGGTCTACGCTGAGCTGGGTGATCGTGACGGTTTTGCCCGCCAGGAGCAGGAACTGCGCGAGATCGGTGGCTCCGCCGGTGCCGTCGACCAGCTCAAGGCCAAGTATCCGGCGATGGCTGCAGCGGCCCTGGCTGGCGGTGCCGCAGTCGCCGCTGCCGATGAGCTGGACAGCTTCAGCCTGGATGACCTGACGCTGGACGAGCCGGCGTCGCCGCAGCCTGCTGCCGCTGATCTGGATGATGCCTTCGATCTGAGCCTGGATGAGCTGGACGTCAATCTGGACGAGCCGACTGCGCAGAGCACTCCGGCTGCCGAGGCAACGCTGGACGATCTGGAGCTGGATGCCGGCCTCGACTTCGACGCCCCGGCAGCTCCGGCCAGCACTGTTGCCAGCGACATGGATTTCGACCTGGACCTGGGCGGAGATGCTGCCGCTGAGAGCCTGTCCCTGGGCGACGATCTGGCCGACTTCAGTCTGGACCTGGAGGCCGAGAGCAAGCCGGCTGCTGTTGCCGAAGATGATTTCATGCTCAGCCTGGATGACGAGCCGATCGCGCCGGCTGCCGAGGTCGAGCTGGAGATGCCGGCCGACTTCGACTTGTCGCTGGCCGACGAGGCGCCCGCTGCTCCGGTGGCGGACAGCTTCGCCGCCCAGTTGGACGAGGTTTCCGCCGAGCTGAATGAGCTCAGTGGCGGTCTGGCCGACGAGCTGCCGGCTGCTCGGCCGGAGGCTTCCTCTAGCGCAGCGGGGCTGGATGTGGACGACGATTTCGACTTCCTCTCGGGTACCGACGAGACCGCCACCAAGCTGGATCTGGCACGTGCCTACATCGACATGGGCGACAGTGAAGGCGCCCGCGATATTCTCGACGAAGTGATCGCCGAGGGTAACGAGGGGCAGCAGCAGGAAGCACGTGAGCTGATTGCCAAGCTGAGCTGATCCATGTCCGACGCAATACCACCAGCGGCGGCCGAAATGGCCGCCGCTGGCGTTTCCAGAATCGCCCTCGGCATCGAGTACAAGGGGGCCCGCTACCGTGGCTGGCAGCGCCAGGAGGCTGGCGTGCCCTCGGTCCAGGAGGCGCTGGAGAGGGCGCTGTCGCAGGTCGCCGCCGAGCCGGTCAGTGTCATCTGTGCCGGGCGCACCGATGCCGGCGTGCATGCCAGTGGCCAGGTGGTGCATTTCGATACCCGCGTCGAGCGCCCGCTCAAGGCCTGGGTCATGGGCGGCAATGCCCACCTGCCGGCCGATGTCAGCGTGACCTGGGCCAAAGTCATGCCGGCAGACTTCCATGCTCGCTTCAAGGCTTTCGCCCGGCGCTATCGCTACGTGATCTACAACGATCCGATCCGTCCGGCACACCTGGCCGAGGAAGTCACCTGGAATCACCGCCCTCTGGATGTGGCGCGCATGCGTGAGGCAGCGGCCCATCTGGTCGGTACCCATGACTTCACTTCCTTCCGTGCGGTGCAGTGCCAGGCCAAGTCGCCGGTGAAGACGGTGCACCATCTGGAAGTGATCGAGCATGGTCGCTTCATCGTCATCGACGTGCGCGCCAATGCCTTCCTGCATCACATGGTGCGCAACTTCGCCGGGGTGCTGATGACCATAGGCGCCGGCGAGCGTGAGCCGGGCTGGGTCGGCGAGGTGCTCGCGGCACGCGATCGGCGCAGCGGCGGCGTCACCGCCCATCCCTATGGCCTGTACCTGGTGCAGGTGGAGTACCCGCAGGAATTCGAGTTGCCGCAGCGCTACCTGGGGCCGCATTTCCTCTCCGCACTGCCGCAAAGCTTCGGCTGAAACTGCGGCCTGGCTTTGCTACCATCATTATTTCTTTTGCAGAAGGTGCCGGCACGTTGACAGCCGTTCGCGTCAAAATCTGTGGAATCACTCGGGTCGAGGATGCCCTTGCCGCCGCCGCAGCCGGGGCCGACGCCATCGGTCTGGTGTTCTATGCCGGGAGCCCGCGGGCCGTCGGTGCCGAGCAGGCGCGGGCAATCATCGCGGCGCTGCCCCCTTTCGTGACCACGGTCGGCCTGTTCGTCGATGCCGGTCGCGACGAGCTGGCGCATATCCTCGCCAGCGTGCCGCTGGATCTGCTGCAGTTCCACGGCGACGAGTCGGCCGAGCAGTGCGAAGGCTTCGGGCGTCCCTATATCAAGGCGCTGCGTGTCAGGGCCGGCGATGACATCGTCGCCCGGGTGGCTGACTATCCGGGCGCCCAGGGCATCCTGCTGGATGCCTATGTCGAAGGGGTGCCCGGTGGAACCGGCGAGGCGTTCGACTGGTCATTGATACCGCAGGGGTTGAGCAAGCCGCTGATCCTGGCCGGCGGTCTGCGCCCGGACAACGTCGCGACTGCCGTCGCCCAGGTGCGTCCTTATGCCGTGGACGTGAGTGGTGGCGTCGAGGCGAGCAAGGGGATCAAGGATGCGCAGAAGGTCGGGGCATTCATTCGCGAGGCACGCGGTGGCTGATGTGACGACGGGCGGATGCCTGCCGTCCATAAGCCATCGTTCCCCGGCCGGGGCATGGCGGTCGCCGTCCACGGTCCGAATCAGCATTTGCCCGGGTCGCCCAAGACCCCGAAACAGCTACGGAGAGTAAGCATGAGCAACTGGTTGAGAGAAAAGCTGATCCCCTCGATCATGCGTTCCGAGGTCAAGAAGAGCTCGGTGCCCGAGGGGCTCTGGCACAAGTGCCCGTCCTGCGATGCCGTGCTCTATCGTCCCGAGCTGGAAAAGACCCTCGATGTCTGCCCCAAGTGCAACCACCACATGCGCATCGATGCGCGTACTCGCCTGGACCTGTTCCTTGATGCCGACGGCCGTGAGGAACTGGGCGCCGAGCTGGAGCCGGTGGATCGCCTGAAATTCCGCGACAGCAAGAAATACAAGGACCGTCTGGCCGCCGCGCAGAAGGAAACCGGCGAGAAGGACGCCCTCATCTCCATGAGCGGCAAGCTGCAGGGTATGCCCGTGGTGGCCTGCGCCTTCGAGTTCAGCTTCATGGGCGGGTCCATGGGCGCCATCGTCGGCGAGCGCTTCGTGCGTGCCGCCAACGTGGCCCTGGAGAAGCGCTGCCCGCTGGTGTGCTTCGCCGCCTCCGGCGGTGCGCGCATGCAGGAGGCACTGATCTCGCTGATGCAGATGGCCAAGACCAGCGCCGTGCTGGCGCGTCTGCGCGAGGAGGGCATTCCCTTCGTCTCCGTACTCACCGACCCGGTCTACGGCGGCGTGTCCGCCAGCCTGGCCATGCTCGGCGACGTGATAGTCGCCGAGCCGCGCGCGCTGATCGGTTTCGCCGGTCCGCGGGTGATCGAGCAGACCGTGCGCGAGAAGCTGCCGGAAGGCTTCCAGCGCAGCGAGTTCCTGCTGGAGCATGGCGCCATCGACATGATCATTCACCGTAACGACCTGCGGCCGCGCCTGGCCCGCCTGCTGGCGCAGCTGCAGCACCTGCCGACCCCCGCGGCCACTGCATGAGCCGATCCCTCGCCGACTGGCTGAGCTACCTGGAGCAACTGCACCCCAGCGCCATCGACATGGGCCTGGAGCGCTCGCGCGAGGTCGCTCGCCGGCTCGGCCTGGGCAAGCCGGCGCCGCGGGTGATCACCGTCACCGGCACCAACGGCAAGGGCTCCACTTGTGCCTTCCTGGCGGCCCTGCTGCGTGAGCAGGGGCTCAAGGTCGGCGTCTACAGCTCGCCACACCTGCTGCATTACAACGAGCGGGTCCAGCTCGAAGGTCGCGATGCCGGCGACGAGGAGCTGTGTGCGGCCTTCGCCGCTGTCGAGGCCGGGCGTGGCGAGATTTCCCTGACCTATTTCGAAATGGGCACCCTGGCGGCCTTCTGGCTGTTCGAGCGCGCCGGCCTGGACGCCGTGGTGCTGGAGGTCGGTCTCGGCGGCCGGCTGGATGCGGTCAACCTGGTCGATGCCGACCTGGCGCTGGTCACCAGCATCGGCCTGGACCACGCCGAGTGGCTGGGCGACACCCGCGAGTCGGTGGCCTTCGAGAAGGCCGGCATCCTGCGCCAGGGCAAGCCGGCGTTCTGTGGTGATCTCGACCCGCCACTGCCGCTGCTGCAGAGGGTCGCCGAGCTGGATTGCCCCCTGTTCCTGCGCGGGCGCGACTACGACCTGGCCATCGGCGAGCGGAGCTGGCACTGGCGCGGTCTCACCGCGGACGGTCAGGTGCTCGAGCTGCACGATCTGCCGCTGCTGGATCTGCCGATGGAAAACGCCGCCCTGGCCCTGCAGGCCTATGCCGTGCTGGGGCTGGCCTGGCAGCCCGAGCGCCTGGCCAATGCGCTGCGCGCCACCCGGGTGGCGGGGCGCCTGGAGCGTCGTCAATTGCGCTGGCAGGGTAAGCAGCTGAGCCTGCTGCTGGATGTTGGCCACAACCCGCATGCCGCCGAATACCTGGCTGCGCGCCTGGCGGCGCGCCCGCCCAAGGGGCGGCGGCTGGCGGTATTCGGCCTGCTGGCCGACAAGGATCTGGCCGGCGTGCTGGCGCCGTTGCAGCTGGAGGTGCAGGGCTGGGCGGTAGCGCCGCTGGACAGTCCGCGTTCGCGCCCGGCCGGCGAGCTGGAGGCGGCCCTGCGCAACCTGGGTGCCGATGTGCGTGCCTGCTCCAGCGTCGCCGAAGCATTGCTGGTACAGTGTGGCCAGGCGCACGAGGATGACGAGATCCTCGTGTTCGGATCTTTCTATTGCGTGGCCGAGGCCCTGGAGTGGCTCGGCCAACAGGTGGAGGCGGGCGATGGCGGTGCTGGATAAGGGGCTCAAGCAGCGTTTGGTTGGTGCTGTGGTGCTGATATCGCTGGCGGTGATCTTCCTGCCTAGACTGTTTTCCCGCGAGGACGAGCTGCGCCAGGTGGTGGTCGATGCCCCGGCCATGCCGGCAAAACCGACCATGCCCGAAGTGGCGCTGGAACCGGTGAGCGTGCCCGAACCGGTGGCCGAGGACGAAGTGCCGCCGGTGGAGCCGGTGCCGCAATCGCCCAGCGAGCCGATTGCCACCCCGGTGCAACCGGTCGTCGAGCCGCAGGCGCCGGTGCAGGCCAGCACGCCCGAGGAGAAGCCGGCCAGCGGCCTGGACGCCAACAGCCTGCCGGTCAGCTGGTCGGTACAGCTGGCCAGCCTGTCCAGCCGCGCCGGTGCCGAGAAACTGCAGCAGACCCTGCGCAGCAGTGGCTACAACGCCTATATCCGCAGTTTCGATGGCATGAACCGGGTGTTTGTCGGGCCGGTCATCGAGCGTGCCGAGGCCGATCGCCTGCGCGACCAGCTCAACCGCCAGCAGAAGCTCAACGGTTTCGTGGTGCGTTTCCAGCCGGAGAACGGCTGACGCTATCTCGCCCATAGTGAGGACCCGGCTTACCCGCACGGGTCCGCTCTGTTAAAATCCGCCGCCTTTCCCGTCTGTAGGCAGCAACGTGGCATTCACTTGGGTCGATTGGGCGATCATCGCCGTCATCGCCATCTCCAGTCTGATCAGCCTGCGCCGTGGCTTCTTCAAGGAGGCCCTGTCGCTGCTGACCTGGATCATCGCCGGTGTGGTCGCCTGGATGTTCGGCGGCGCCTTGTCGCAGCACCTGACGGATTTCATCGAGACGCCGTCGATGCGGGTCATCGCCGCCTGCGCCATTCTCTTCGTGGTGACCCTGCTGGTCGGGGCGCTGATCAATTTCCTCATCGGTGAGCTGATCCGGGTAACCGGCCTGTCGGGCACCGATCGTTTTCTCGGCATGGTCTTCGGCGCGGCGCGCGGGGCCCTGCTGGTGGTCGTGCTGGTGGGGCTGGTGAGCCTGGCACCGGTGCAACAGGATCAATGGTGGCAGCAGTCGACCCTGCTGCCGCATTTTCTGATGGTGGCGGACTGGTCGAAGAACCTCATCCTGAGCCTGACCAGCCAGTGGCTCGCCAGCGGCATCACCGATACGCCCGAGCTTCCGTCCTACGAGGGTCTCTTGCAGCCTAAACTGCCGTAAGAGCCCGGAACTAGCCTGATTCACTACACAGAGGTTGCGTCACATGTGCGGCATCGTCGGTATCGTCGGTAAGTCCAACGTCAATCAGTCCCTGTATGACGCCCTTACCGTGCTCCAGCATCGCGGCCAGGACGCTGCCGGCATCGTCACCAGCCATGGCGGGCGTCTGTTCCTGCGCAAGGACAACGGCCTGGTGCGCGATGTGTTCCAGCAACGCCACATGCAGCGCCTGGTGGGTAACGTCGGCATCGGCCACGTGCGCTACCCCACCGCCGGCAGTTCCAGCTCCGCCGAGGCGCAGCCGTTCTACGTCAACTCGCCGTACGGCATCACCCTGGCGCACAACGGCAACCTGACCAACGTCGAGCAGCTGTCGCGCGAGATCTACGAGTCCGACCTGCGCCACGTCAACACCAACTCCGACTCGGAAGTGCTGCTCAACGTGTTCGCCCACGAGCTGGCGGTGCGTGGCAAGCTGCAGCCGACCGAGGAAGACGTGTTTGCCGCCGTCGCCGGCGTGCATGCCCGCTGCCGCGGTGGTTACGCCGTGGTGGCGATGATCACCGGCTACGGTGTGGTCGGCTTCCGCGACCCCCATGCGATCCGCCCGATCGTCTTCGGCCAGCGCCACACCGACGAGGGCGTGGAGTACATGATCGCCTCCGAAAGCGTCGCCCTCGACGTGCTCGGCTTCAGCCTGATCCGCGACCTGGCGCCGGGCGAGGCGGTGTACATCACCGAGGACGGCAAGCTGCACACCCGCCAGTGCGCCTCTAACCCGCAGTACTCGCCGTGCATCTTCGAGCACGTCTACCTGGCCCGTCCGGACTCGCTGATGGACGGCGTGTCGGTGTACAAGGCGCGCCTGCGCATGGGCGAGAAGCTGGCCGAGAAGATCCAGCGCGAGCGCCCGGACCACGACATCGACGTGGTCATCCCGATCCCGGACACCAGCCGCACTTCCGCCCTGGAACTGGCCAACCAGCTGGGTGTGAAGTTTCGCGAGGGCTTCGTCAAGAACCGCTACATCGGCCGCACCTTCATCATGCCCGGCCAGGCCGCGCGCAAGAAGTCGGTCCGGCAGAAGCTCAACGCCATCGACCTGGAGTTCCGCGGCAAGAACGTGATGCTGGTGGACGATTCCATCGTGCGTGGCACCACCTGCAAGCAGATCATCCAGATGGCCCGCGAGGCCGGTGCCAAGAAGGTGTATTTCTGCTCCGCGGCTCCGGCGGTGCGTTATCCCAACGTGTATGGCATCGACATGCCGAGCGCCCACGAGCTGATCGCCCACGGCCGTACCACCGAGGAAGTGGCCGAGCTGATCGGCGCCGACTGGCTGGTGTACCAGGACCTGGACGATCTCAAGGAAGCGGTCGGCGGCGGCAAGATCAAGATCGAGCACTTCGACTGCGCGGTGTTCGACGGCCAGTACGTCACCGGCGACGTCAACGAGGCCTATCTGAACAAGATCGAGCAGGCGCGCAACGACGCGGCCAAGGTCAAGGTGCACAGCGCCAGCGCCATCATCGATCTGCACAACGACTGAAGGAGCGGGCCATGAGTCTGGAGTGGGAAGCAGGGCGCCTGGACAGCGATCTCGAGGGCGTCGGCTTCGACACCCTGGCGGTGCGCGCCGGTCAGCATCGCACGCCGGAGGGCGAGCATGGCGAGGCCATGTTCCTCACCTCCAGCTATGTGTTCCGCAGCGCTGCCGACGCCGCCGCGCGCTTCGCCGGCGAGCAGCCGGGCAACGTCTACTCGCGCTATACCAACCCGACCGTGCGCGCTTTCGAGGAGCGCATCGCCGCGCTGGAAGGTGCCGAGCAGGCGGTGGCCACCGCCTCCGGCATGGCCGCCATCCTGGCTATCGTCATGAGCCTGTGCAGCGCCGGCGATCATGTGCTGGTGTCGCGCAGCGTATTCGGCTCGACCATCAGCCTGTTCGAGAAGTACCTCAAGCGCTTCGGCATCGAGGTGGACTACCCGCCGCTGTCCGACCTGGACGCCTGGCAGGCGGCTTTCAAGCCCAATACCAAGCTACTGTTCGTCGAGTCGCCGTCCAACCCGCTGGCCGAACTGGTGGACATCGCCGCCCTGGCCGAGATCGCCCACGCCCGCGGCGCGCTGCTGGCGGTGGACAACTGCTTCTGTACTCCGGCCCTGCAGCAGCCGCTGGCGCTGGGCGCCGACCTGGTCATGCACTCGGCCACCAAGTTCATCGATGGCCAGGGCCGCGGCCTGGGTGGCGTGGTCGCCGGACGCCGCGCGCAGATGGAGCAGGTGGTCGGCTTCCTGCGTACCGCCGGGCCGACCCTCAGCCCGTTCAATGCCTGGATGTTCCTCAAGGGCCTGGAGACTTTGCGCATCCGCATGCAGGCGCAGAGCGCCAGCGCGCTGGAGCTGGCCCGCTGGCTGGAGACCCAGCCGGGTATCGACAGGGTCTACTACGCCGGCCTGCCCAGCCACCCGCAGCACGAGCTGGCCAAGCGTCAGCAGAGTGCTTTCGGCGCGGTGCTGAGCTTCGAGGTCAAGGGCGGCAAGGAGGCGGCCTGGCGCTTCATCGACGCGACGAAAGTCATTTCGATCACCACCAACCTCGGTGACACCAAAACCACCATCGCCCATCCGGCCACCACCTCCCATGGGCGTCTGTCGCCGCAGGAGCGGGCCAATGCCGGTATCCGCGACAACCTGGTGCGCGTCGCCGTGGGCCTGGAAGACGTGGCCGACCTCAAGGCCGACCTGGCCCGCGGCCTGGCCGCGCTCTGAGGCTGGTGGGCCCCGTTCCTGCCGCGAAGGGCAGGGGTGCGGGCTTGCGGAGGGCCTTTCCGCGATCAGCAGCTAGTCTTGGGGAAACGTCCTAGCCCAGGAGCTGCCCCATGAACCTCATCCTTTTCCTGATCATCGGCGCCGTTGCCGGCTGGATCGCCGGCAAGTTGCTGCGTGGCGGCGGCTTCGGGCTGATCGGCAACCTGGTGGTGGGCATAGTCGGCGCGGTGATCGGCGGCCACCTGTTCAGCTACCTGGGCGTGTCGGCCGGTGGTGGGCTGATCGGCTCGCTGGTGACCGCGGTGATCGGTGCCCTGGTCCTGTTGTTCATCGTCGGCCTGATCAAGAAGGCCCAGTAGCGCTGGCGGGACGCCGTCCCGTCGCCCATCACTGGTCGCGCAGGTCCACGGCACCGGCGCCGGGTTTGTCGAACAGGCGCTCGGCGCTGCCCGGCAGGCTGCTGTGGCCATCCTCGTCGGCACCCAGCACGCTGATGTCGCTGTACTTCTTGCCCGACAGCGCGGCCATGCCGGCGCGGTCGCGGACGATGGTCGGGCGCAGGAACACCATCAGGTTGCGCTTGACGTGGGTGTCCTTGGTCGAGCGGAACAGCCGGCCGATCAGCGGGATGTCACCCAGCAGCGGCACCTTGGAGTCGGTGCTGGTGACATCGTCCTGGATCAGTCCGCCCAGCACTATCACCTGGCCGTCGTCGGCCAGGATCACGCTCTTGATCGAGCGCTTGTTGGTCACCAGGTCCACCGCCTGGGCGTTGACCCCGGCGCTGGGGGCGATGGAGGAGATCTCCTGTTCCACTTCCAGACGCAGGGTGGCGCCGTCGTTGATGTGCGGGGTGACCTTGAGGGTCACGCCGATGTCCTCGCGCTCGATGGTGGTGAAGGGGTTGTTCGCCCCCGAGGCGTCGGTGGTGTAGGAGCCGGTCTGGAAAGGTACGTTCTGCCCGACCAGGATTTCCGCCTCCTGGTTGTCCAGGGTCAGCAGACTGGGCGTGGACAGCAGGTTGCTCTTGCTGTTGGCGGAGAGGGCGGTGATCAGCGCGCCGAAGTTCTCGGTGCCGATGCCGATGATGGCGCCGTCCGGCAGGGTCAGGTCATCGGGAATTTCCTCGTTCTGGATGGCCTTGAGCACGGTGCCCACCGACAGCCCGGTATTGCCGAAGTTGACCCCGCCGAGGCCGCCGGTGCCGCCGCGGGCATCCACCGCCCACTGCACGCCGAGAGCGTCGCTGATGTCCCCGGAGATTTCCACGATGGCCGCCTCGACCATCACCTGGGCGCGCGGTACGTCGAGGTTGCGCACGATTTCCTCGAGGGTCGCCACGGTGTCCGGATCGGCCAGCAGGACCAGGGCATTGAGGCTCTCGTCGGCGCGGATCAGGATGTTCTGCGGCTTGCTGCTGGCGGCTTCGCCACCACCCTCCGCGGTCTTCAACCCTTCAGAGATGTCGCCCAGGGTCTCGGCCAGGCTCTTGGCGTCGCTGTGGCGCAGGCGAATCACCCGCGCATTGGCCGAACGGGTGCTGGGGATGTCCAGCGAGCGGGCCAGGTTGGCCAGGCGCTGGCGGGCGGCCGGCGGGCCAAGGAGGATCAGGCGGTTGGTGCGGGCGTCGGCGATCACCCGGGTGCCGGCGCTGTTCTTCTCGTTGCGCATCACTGCGTTGTTCAGTGCCTCGGCGGCGTCCAGTACCCAGGCGTGCTGCAGGTTGATCACGTTGTAGTCGCCGCCGCCCTGGGCATCGAGCTCGGCGATCAGTTCGCGGATGCGTTCGATATTGGCCCGGCGGTCGCTGATGATCAGCGCGTTGGAGGCAGCCACCGCCGCCAGGTGGCCGTTCTGCGGCACCAGCGGGCGGATCAGCGGGATCAGTTCGTTGACCGAGGTGTGCTGCACCTGGATCAGCTCGGTCTGCACATCGTCCGGCGCGCTGCGGCTGCTGTTGGCGCCGCTGCGCGCCTCGGTGACCGGCACGATGCGCGCCTGGTCGCCCTGGGCCAGCACGCTGAAGCCATGGGTGCTCATCACCGAAAGGAACAGCTGGTAGACCTCCTCCAGGCCCAGCGGGGTCTTGGAGATCACCGTGACCTGACCCTTGACCCGCGGATCGACGACGAAGGTCTCGCCGGAGATCTGCGCCACCTGATCGATGAAGTCGCGGATATCGGCGTCCTTCATGTTGATGGTCCAGGTCTCGGCGCCCTGGCTCACCGCCACCGGCTCGGCGGCATGGACGAGCGGCAGCGGGGCGGTGAGGCAGCTCGCGGCCAGCAGCAGGGCGAGGGGCAGGCGTTTGTGCGGCGGGATTCTGGAGTCGATCATGGGCTGTCTTCGGCTTCCGGTATTTCGGGCTGCGGGATGTCGCCGCCTTCCATGCGTTGTTGAAGGTTCTGGATGCGCTCCTGCAGGGCCTGGACGTCCTCGTCCTGCAGCTGTTCCAGTTGACTGGCGGTGGGCTCCAGCGCCGAGTAGGCCGGCGTCAGCGAGGGCTGGCGCACGGCGGGGAATCGCAGGCTCTCCTCGATGCCGCCACGGTCGAGCACCACATGGTCCTGGTGTACGGCCTGCAGGCGGGTACTGGCGTTGACCGGCTCGCCCACGGCGATGCGCTTGGGCTTGTCGCCGGCGACCTGGATGATCGCCGCGGAGCGCGCTGCATCCGGGTTGACGAAGCTGGCCAGCAGGGTCATCTGCTGTCGGGTAGCGGGGGCGGCCTGGTCGCCGCGCGGCCTGGCCGCGGGCGTACCGAACAGATGCTGCAGGCGCTGGATGGACAGCGGCTGGCGCTCGGCGATGCTTGCCGGAGCCGCTGGCGGCGCAGCCTCGCTGCGCAGCAGGCGAAGGAAATCGACGCTCTGCTTGCTCAGGCTGAGGGTGATGAGCAGCACCACGAGCAGGCAGAGGCCGGTCACGCCATGGCGCTGCAGCCAGGCGGGCAGGCGGGTGCGGGTGCTACTCAAGGCATGGATCCCCCGGTGTTCTTCTTATTCTGTGCGGACGCTCTGCACGGCGTCTCGCAATCCGGCCCGTACTCTGCGGGCGCAGGCAACCTTAACGCAAGTCCTTCGTCCATGGCGTATTCGCGTCGCCTATCTGCGCGCTGGTGCACTCTCCGCTGCGCCGGAAGCGTGAAACATTTCGAAACTTCCGGCGAACGAGTCGCTATCATCGGCCCCACGTGCTTCCCGTTCAACAATAACAATAAGCCAGACGGATCACCGCCATGGAAGATCGCAAGCCGCCCGTCGCGGCTCCCGTGGGGTTTGCACGCGCGGAGCTGCTGGAACTGCTCTGCCGTAGCGAGCAGTTTCCCCTGACGTTATTGCTGGCGCCAGCAGGCTCCGGCAAGTCGACCCTGCTGGCCCAGTGGCAGGCCGGCCGACCCTTCGGGAGTGTGGTGCACTATTCACTGCAGGCGCGTGACAACGAGCCGGTACGCTTCTTTCGCCACCTGGCCGAGAACATCCGCGCCCAGGTCGAAGACTTCGACCTGTCCTGGTTCAACCCCTTCGCCGCCGAGATGCACCAGTCGCCCGAGGTGCTCGGCGAGTACCTGGCCGACGCGCTGAATCGTATCGAGAGGCGCCTCTACCTGGTCCTCGACGACTTCCAGTGCATCGGCCAGCCGATCATCCTCGACGTGCTCTCGGCCATGCTCGAACGCCTGGCGGGCAACACCCGGGTCATACTGTCCGGGCGCAACCATCCGGGGTTCTCCCTCAGCCGCCTGAAGCTGGACAACAAGCTGCTGTGCATCGACCAGCACGACATGCGCCTGTCGCCAGTGCAGGTCCAGCACCTCAATGCCTACCTGGGCGGGCCCGACCTCAGCCCGGCCTATGTCGGCAGCCTGATGGCCATGACCGAGGGCTGGATGGTCGGGGTGAAGATGGCCCTGATGGCCCATGCGCGCTTCGGCACCGAGGCCCTGCAGCGTTTCGGTGGCGGCCATCCGGAGATAGTCGACTACTTCGGCCACGTGGTGCTGAAGAAGCTGTCGCCACAGCTGCACGACTTCCTGCTGTGCAGCGCGATCTTCGAGCGCTTCGACGGCGAGCTGTGCGACCGGGTGCTCGATCGCAGCGGTTCGGCCCTGCTGCTGGAGGACCTGGCCGCACGCGAGCTGTTCATGCTGCCGGTGGACGAGTACCCCGGCTGCTACCGCTACCATGCCCTGTTGCATGATTTCCTCGCCCGGCGCCTGGCCATGCACAAACCGCAGGAGGTGGCGCAACTGCACCGGCGGGCGGCCCTGGCGCTGCAGCAGCGCGGTGACCTGGAACTGGCCCTGCAGCATGCCCAGCGCAGTGGCGATCGCGCGTTGTTCCACGGCCTGCTGGGCGAGGCCTGCGAGCAGTGGGTGCGCAGCGGTCACTTCGCCGAGGTGCTGAAATGGCTGGAGCCGCTGAGCGAGGCAGAACTCTGCGCACAGTCGCGCCTGCTGGTGCCGATGACCTATGCCCTGACCCTGTCGCGGCGTTTCCACCAGGCGCGCTACTGCCTGGACGAACTGGTGGCGCGCTGCGCCGGCCAGCCGGGCCTGGAAGAGCCGACCCGCCAGCTGCTGGCGCTCAACCTGGAGCTGTTCCAGCACGACCTGGCCTTCGACCCCGGCCAGCGCTGGTCCGACCTGCTGGCCGCGGGCGTCGCCTCGGACATCCGTGCCCTGGCGCTGAGCATCCTCGCCTATCACCACCTGATGCACGGCCGCCTGGAGCAGTCGATCCAGCTGGCGCTGGAGGCCAAGGCGTTGCTGGCCAGCACCGGCCAGCTGTTCCTGGAGAGCTACGCCGATCTGATCATCGCCCTGTGCAACCGCAACGCCGGGCGTGCCACCAGCGCGCGCAAGGATGTCTGCCTGGATTACCAGCGTACCGAGCGCTCCTCGCCGGCCTGGGTCAACCGTGCCACCGCCATGGTGGTGGCGCTGTACGAGCAGAACCAGCTGGCCGCCGCCCAGCAGCTGTGCGAGGACCTGATGGCCATGGTCACGTCGTCCTCGGCCACCGAGACCATCGCCACCGTGCACATCACCCTGTCGCGCCTGCTCCACCGGCGCCAGTCCCAGGGCCGCGCCACGCGCCTGCTGGAGCAGCTGTCGCGCATCCTGCAACTGGGCAACTACGCGCGCTTCGCCAGCCAGGCGGCGCAGGAGAGCATGCGCCAGGCCTATCTCGACGGGCGCCCGGCGGCGCTCGACGCCCTGGCCCAGCGCCTGGGTATCGAGGAGCGCCTGGCCGCCGGCGAGTGGGAGAGGGTGCGCCCCTATGAAGAGTGCTGGGAGCGCTATGGCCTGGCCGCCGTGTACTGGCTGGTGATGCGCGGCGCCCAGCCGCGCGCCTGCCGCATCCTCAAGGTGCTGGCGCAGGCGCTGCAGAACAGCGAGATGAAGGCCCGTGCGCTGGTGGTGGAGGCCAACCTGCTGGTGCTGAACGCCCCGCAGCTGGCTACGGAGGAGCAGGACAGGGCTCTGCTGGCGCTGGTCGAGCGCTTCGGCATCGTCAACATCAACCGCTCGGTATTCGACGAGGCGCCCGGCTTCGCCGAGGCGGTGTTCGGCCTGCTGCGCTCGGGCCGGCTGCAGGCGCCGGAGGCCTATCGCGAGGCCTACGCCGACTTCCTCCAGGGCACAGGCCAGGCGCCGCCGGCGCTCCTGTCCGAGTCGCTGAAACAGCTCACCGACAAGGAGGCGGCGATCTTCGCCTGCCTGCTCAGGGGGCTGTCCAACAGCGAGATCAGCGCCAGCACCGGCATCGCCCTGTCCACCACCAAGTGGCACCTGAAGAACATCTACTCGAAGCTGAGCCTCTCCGGGCGTACCGAAGCCATCCTCGCCATGCAGGCCCGCAACGGCTAATGCGCCATGCCCCTCCCCGGGGAGGGGGGAGGGGCGCGCGCAACTGCCTAATCTCCCGCCTGCCGGAAAAGCCGGCAAGCAACCCCATTAGTACAAGAAGAAATCGGGAGATATCGCCATGTCTGTTTGGGTCACGTGGCCGGGCTTGGTCAAGTTCGGCACCCTGGGCATCTATGCCGGCCTGATCACGCTCGCGCTCGAGCGCGACGTGCTGTTCAAGAACAACCTGTTCGACGTCGACAACCTGCCCGCGGCCAACGCCAGCATCACCTGTGATGCCCGCAGCCAGGTGGCGCGTACCGAGGACGGCACCTGTAACATCCTCGCCAACCCGGCCGAGGGCTCGGTGTACCGCCGCTTCGGGCGCAACGTCGACCCCAGCGTGACCCATGGCGAGACCGAGGCCGACACCCTGCTCAGTCCCAATCCGCGGGAAGTGAGTAACGTGCTGATGGCGCGTGGCGAGTTCAAGCCGGCGCCCAGCCTCAACTTCATCGCCGCCTCCTGGATCCAGTTCATGGTGCATGACTGGGTCGAACACGGCCCCAACGCCGAAGCCAACCCGATCCAGGTGCCGCTGCCGGCTGGCGACGTGCTCGGCTCCGGCAGCCTGTCCGTGCGCCGTACCCAGCCCGATCCGACCCGTACCGCCGCCGAGGCCGGCAAGCCGGCCACCTACCGCAACCACAACACCCACTGGTGGGATGGTTCGCAGCTGTATGGCAGCAGCAAGGCCACCAACGACAAGGTGCGCGCCTTCGAGGGCGGCAAGCTGAAGATCAACCCCGACGGCACCCTGCCGACCGAGTTCCTCAGCGGCAAGCCGATCACCGGCTTCAACGAGAACTGGTGGGTCGGCCTGAGCATGCTGCACCAGCTGTTCACCAAGGAGCACAACGCCATCGCGGCGATGCTCCAGCAGAAGTACCCGGACAAGGACGACCAGTGGCTGTACGACCGCGCGCGCCTGGTCAACTCCGCGTTGATGGCGAAGATCCACACCGTGGAATGGACCCCGGCGGTGATCGCCAACCCGGTCACCGAACGCGCCATGTACGCCAACTGGTGGGGCCTGCTGGGTTCCGGTCCGGAGCGTGACAAGTACCAGGAAGAGGCGCGCATGCTGCAGGAGGACCTGGCCAGCTCCAACTCCTTCGTCCTGCGCATTCTCGGCATCGACGGCAGCCAGGCCGGCAGTTCGGCCATCGACCATGCCCTGGCCGGCATCGTCGGCTCGACCAACCCGAACAACTACGGCGTGCCCTACACCCTGACCGAGGAGTTCGTCGCGGTCTACCGCATGCACCCGCTGATGCGCGACAAGGTCGATGTCTACGACATCGGCTCGAACATCATCGCGCGCAGCGTGCCGCTGCAGGAGACCCGCGACGCCGACGCCGAGGAGCTGCTGGCGGACGAGAATCCCGAGCGCCTGTGGTACTCCTTCGGCATCACCAACCCGGGCTCGCTGACCCTCAACAACTACCCGAACTTCCTGCGCAACCTGTCCATGCCGCTGGTCGGCAACATCGACCTGGCGACCATCGACGTGCTGCGTGACCGCGAGCGCGGGGTGCCGCGCTACAACGAGTTCCGCCGCGAGATCGGCCTCAACCCGATCACCAAGTTCGAGGACCTGACCACCGACCCGGCCACCCTGGCCAACCTCAAGCGCATCTACGGCAACGACATCGAGAAGATCGACACCCTGGTGGGCATGCTGGCCGAGACCGTGCGTCCGGACGGCTTCGCCTTCGGCGAGACGGCCTTCCAGATCTTCATCATGAACGCCTCGCGGCGCCTGATGACCGACCGTTTCTACACCAAGGACTACCGCCCGGAGATCTACACCGCCGAGGGCCTGGCCTGGGTCGAGAACACCACCATGGTCGACGTGCTCAAACGCCACAATCCGCAGCTGGTCAACAGCCTGGTTGGCGTGGAAAACGCCTTCAAGCCCTGGGGTCTGAACATCCCGGCCGACTACGAGAGCTGGCCGGGCAAGGCCAAGCAGGACAACCTGTGGGTCAACGGCGCTCTGCGCAGCCAGTACGTCGAAGGCCAGCTGCCGGCCATTCCGCCGGTGGATGTCGGTGGCCTGATCAGTTCGGTGCTGTGGAAGAAGGTACAGACCAAGTCCGACGTGGCGCCGGCCGGCTACGAGAAGGCCATGCACCCGCATGGCGTGATGGCCAAGGTCAAGTTCACCGCCGTACCGGGGCATCCCTACACCGGCCTGTTCCAGGGCGCCGACAGCGGCCTGTTGCGCCTGTCGGTGGCCGGCGACCCGGCGACCAACGGCTTCCAGCCGGGCCTGGCGTGGAAGGCCTTCGTCGACGGCAAGCCGTCGCAGAACGTCTCCGCGCTCTACACCCTGAGCGGGCAGGGCAGCAACCACAACTTCTTCGCCAACGAGCTGTCGCAGTTCGTCCTGCCGGAGACCAACGATACCCTGGGCACCACGCTGCTGTTCTCGCTGGTCAGCCTGAAGCCGACCCTGCTGCGCGTGGACGACATGGCCGAAGTGACCCAGACCGGCCAGGCCGTGACTTCGGTCAAGGCGCCGACGCAGATCTACTTCGTGCCCAAGCCGGAGCTGCGCAGCCTGTTCTCCAGTGCGGCGCATGACTTCCGCAGCGACCTGACGAGCCTCACCGCCGGCACCAAGCTGTACGACGTCTACGCCACCTCGATGGAGATCAAGACCTCGATCCTGCCGTCGACCAATCGCAGCTACGCCCAGCAACGGCGCAACAGCGCGGTGAAGATCGGCGAGATGGAGCTGACCTCGCCGTTCATCGCCTCGGCCTTCGGCGACAACGGGGTGTTCTTCAAGCACCAGCGTCACGAAGACAAATAAGGGTCATCCCTTGCTGAACAGCCCCGGCCCGTGCCGGGGCTGTTTTTTTGCGCGCGCCTTACGTCCATCACACTTCTACTCCAGGCTGTGCTGCCGCCTGCGAAATCGGCACTGCAGTTTTTGCGCAAATCCGTTAACTTGGCGCCTCGGCCATGCCATAAAAACAACAAGAACAACAGCAAGATGGATCTTCTGTTCGGGGAACGCATCCGCCCATGTCCACCGATACCCACGCCGCCCTGACGGCTCCCGCAAGCCCCGCCTTGCGCTCGCTGCCCTTCGCCTTCGCCAAACGCCACGGCGTGCTGCTGCGCGAACCTTTCGGCCAGGCCCAGCTGCAGGTGCGTCGCGGCGCCAGCCTGACCGCCGTGCAGGAAGCCCAGCGCTTCGCCGGTCGCGTGCTGCCGCTGCACTGGCTGGAGCCCGAGGCCTTCGAGCAGGAACTGGCCCTGGCCTACCAGCGCGACTCCTCCGAAGTGCGGCAGATGGCCGAGGGCCTGGGTGCCGAACTCGACCTGGCCAGCCTGGCCGAGCTCACTCCCGAATCCGGTGACCTGCTGGAGCAGGAGGACGACGCACCGATCATCCGCCTGATCAACGCCATCCTCAGCGAGGCGATCAAGGCCGGCGCCTCCGACATCCACCTGGAAACCTTCGAGAAACGTCTGGTGGTGCGCTTTCGCGTCGACGGCATCCTCCGCGAAGTGATCGAGCCGCGCCGCGAACTGGCGGCGCTGCTGGTCTCGCGGGTCAAGGTCATGGCACGCCTGGATATCGCCGAGAAGCGCGTACCGCAGGACGGGCGCATCTCGCTCAAGGTCGGCGGCCGCGAGGTCGACATCCGTGTTTCCACCCTGCCGTCGGCCAATGGCGAGCGGGTGGTGCTGCGCCTGCTCGACAAGCAGGCCGGGCGTCTGTCGCTCACGCACCTGGGCATGAGCGAGCGCGACCGCCGTCTGCTCGACGACAACCTGCGCAAGCCCCACGGCATCATCCTGGTCACCGGCCCCACCGGCTCGGGCAAGACCACCACCCTGTACGCCGGCCTGGTCACCCTCAACGACCGCTCGCGCAACATCCTCACGGTGGAAGACCCGATCGAGTACTACCTGGAAGGCATCGGCCAGACCCAGGTCAACCCGCGGGTGGACATGACCTTCGCCCGCGGCCTGCGCGCCATCCTGCGCCAGGACCCGGACGTGGTGATGGTCGGCGAGATCCGCGACCAGGAAACCGCCGACATCGCCGTGCAGGCCTCGCTGACCGGCCACCTGGTGCTCTCCACCCTGCACACCAACAGCGCCGTCGGCGCCGTCACCCGCCTGGTCGACATGGGCGTCGAGCCCTTCCTGCTGTCCTCCTCGCTGCTCGGCGTGCTGGCCCAGCGCCTGGTGCGTGTGCTTTGCGTGCACTGCCGCGAGGCGCGTCCGGCCGACGCGGCCGAGTGCGGCCTGCTTGGCCTCGACCCGCACAGCCAGCCGCTGATCTACCACGCCAAGGGCTGCCCCGAGTGCCACCAGCAGGGCTACCGCGGCCGTACCGGCATCTACGAGCTGGTGATCTTCGACGACCAGATGCGCACCCTGGTGCACAACGGCGTCGGCGAGCAGGAGCTGCTGCGCCACGCCCGTAGCCTCGGCCCGAGCATCCGTGACGACGGCCGGCGCAAGGTGCTGGAAGGGGTGACCACCCTGGAAGAAGTGCTGCGCGTGACCCGGGAAGACTGATGGCCGCCTTCGAATACATCGCCCTGGATGCCAGGGGTCGCCAGCAGAAAGGGGTACTGGAGGGCGACAGCGCCCGCCAGGTGCGCCAGCTGCTGCGCGACAAACAGCTGTCGCCGCTGCAGGTCGAGCCGGTACAGCGCAGGGAGCAGGCCGAGGGTGGTGGCTTCAGCCTGCGCCGTGGCCTGTCGGCGCGCGACCTGGCGCTGGTCACCCGCCAGCTGGCGACCCTGATCGGCGCCGCGCTGCCCATCGAGGAGGCGCTGCGCGCCGCCGCCGCGCAGTCGCGCCAGCCGCGCATCCAGTCGATGCTGTTGGCGGTGCGCGGCAAGGTGCTCGAGGGCCACAGCCTGGCCAAGGCCCTGGCCTCCTACCCGGCGGCCTTCCCCGAGCTGTACCGCGCCACGGTGGCGGCCGGCGAGCATGCGGGGCACCTGGCGCCGGTGCTGGAACAGCTGGCCGACTACACCGAGCAGCGCCAGCAGTCGCGGCAGAAGATCCAGATGGCGCTGCTCTACCCGGTGATCCTGATGCTCGCTTCGCTGGGCATCGTCGGTTTTCTGCTCGGCTACGTGGTGCCGGATGTGGTGCGGGTGTTCGTCGACTCCGGGCAGACCCTGCCGGCGCTGACCCGCGGGCTTATTTTCCTCAGCGAGCTGGTCAAGTCCTGGGGCGCCCTGGCCATCGTCCTGGCGGTGCTCGGCGTGATCGCCTTTCGCCGCGCCCTGCGCAGCGAGGATCTGCGCCGGCGCTGGCACGCCTTCCTGCTGCGCGTGCCGCTGGTCGGTGGGCTGATCGCCGCCACCGAGACGGCGCGTTTCGCCTCGACCCTGGCCATCCTGGTGCGCAGCGGCGTGCCGCTGGTGGAGGCGCTGGCCATCGGCGCCGAGGTGGTGTCCAACCTGATCATTCGCAGCGACGTGGCCAACGCCACCCAGCGCGTGCGCGAGGGCGGCAGCCTGTCGCGCGCGCTGGAAGCCAGCCGGCAGTTCCCGCCGATGATGCTGCACATGATTGCCAGCGGCGAGCGTTCCGGCGAGCTGGACCAGATGCTGGCGCGCACGGCGCGCAACCAGGAAAACGACCTGGCGGCCACCATCGGCCTGCTGGTGGGGCTGTTCGAGCCGTTCATGCTGGTATTCATGGGCGCGGTGGTGCTGGTGATCGTGCTGGCCATCCTGCTGCCGATTCTTTCTCTGAACCAACTGGTGGGTTGATAGCGATGTACAAACAGAAAGGCTTCACGCTGATCGAGATCATGGTGGTGGTGGTCATCCTCGGCATTCTCGCTGCCCTGGTGGTGCCGCAGGTGATGGGGCGCCCGGATCAGGCCAAGGTCACCGCAGCGCAGAACGACATCCGCGCCATCGGCGCCGCGCTGGACATGTACAAGCTGGACAACCAGAACTACCCGAGCACCCAGCAGGGCCTGGAGGCCCTGGTGAAGAAACCCACCGGCACGCCGGCGGCGAAGAACTGGAACGCCGAGGGCTACCTGAAGAAGCTGCCGGTCGACCCCTGGGGCAACCAGTACCTGTACCTGTCGCCGGGCACCCGCGGCAAGATCGACCTGTATTCGCTGGGCGCCGACGGCCAGGAAGGCGGCGAGGGGACCGACGCCGACATCGGCAACTGGGATCTCTGACTCGCGATGCAGCGAGCGCGCGGTTTCACCCTGATCGAGCTGCTGGTGGTGCTGGTGCTGCTCGGCGTGCTCACCGGCCTCGCCGTGCTCGGCAGCGGGATCGCCAGCAGCCCCGCGCGCAAGCTGGCGGACGAGGCCGGGCGCCTGCAGTCGCTGCTGCGGGTGCTGCTCGACGAGGCGGTGCTGGACAACCGCGAGTATGGCGTACGCTTCGACGCCCGCAGCTACCGGGTGCTGCGCTTCGAGCCGCGCACGGCGCGCTGGGAGCCGCTCGACGAGCGCGTGCACGAGCTGCCGGAGTGGCTCGAACTGGAGATCGAGGTCGACGAGCAGAGTGTCGGGCTGCCCGCCGCCCTTGGTGACCAGGACAAAGCCGCGGCCAAGGCGCCACAGCTGCTGCTGCTCTCCAGTGGCGAGCTGACCCCCTTCACCCTGCGCCTGTCCGCCGGCCGCGAGCGCGGCGCGCCGGTACTGACGCTGGCCAGCGACGGCTTCGCCGAGCCCGAGCTGCAGCAGGAAAAGTCCCGATGAAGCGCGGCCGCGGTTTCACCCTGCTGGAAGTGCTGGTGGCCCTGGCGATCTTCGCCGTGGTCGCCGCCAGCGTGCTCAGCGCCAGCGCCCGCTCGCTGAAGACCGCCGCACGCCTGGAGGACAAGACCTTCGCCACCTGGCTGGCGGACAACCGTTTGCAGGAACTGCAGCTGGCCGACGTGCCGCCGGGCGAGGGCCGCGAGCAGGGCGAGGAGAACTACGCTGGGCGGCGCTGGCTGTGGCAGAGCGAGGTGCAGGCTACCAGCGAGCCGGAGATGCTGCGTGTCACCGTGCGAGTGGCGCTGCGGCCGGAGCGCGGGCTGCAGGGCAAGATCGAAGACCATGCCCTGGTGATCCTGAGTGGCTTCGTCGGAGTCGAGCCATGAGGCAGCGCGGCTTCACCCTGCTGGAAGTGCTGATTGCCATCGCCATCTTCGCCCTGCTGGCCATGGCCACCTACCGCATGCTCGACAGCGTGCTGCAGACCGATCGCGGCCAGCGCCAGCAGGAGCAGCGTCTGCGTGAGCTGACGCGGGCCATGGCGGCCTTCGAACGCGACCTGCTGCAGGTGCGCCTGCGCCCGGTGCGCGACCCGCTGGGCGACCTGCTGCCGGCCCTGCGCGGCAGCAGTGGCCGCGACACCCTGCTGGAGTTCACCCGCAGCGGCTGGCGCAACCCGCTCGGCCAGCCGCGCGCCACCCTGCAGCGGGTGCGCTGGCAGCTCGAAGGCGAGCGCTGGCAGCGCGCCTACTGGACGGTGCTGGACCAGGCCCAGGACAGCCAGCCGCGGGTGCAGCAGGTGCTGGATGGCGTGCGCCGCTTCGACTTGCGCTTTCTCGACCAGGAGGGGCGCTGGCTGCAGGACTGGCCGCCGGCCAACAGCGCTGCCGACGAGGCCCTGACCCAGCTGCCGCGTGCCGTCGTACTGGTCGTCGAGCACCGCCATTACGGTGAGCTGCGCCGTCTCTGGCGCCTGCCGGAGATGCCGCAGCAGGAACAGATCACGCCGCCCGGTGGCGAGCAGGGCGGTGAGCTGCTGCCGGAAGAACCGGAGCCCGAGGCATGAGCCGGCAGCGCGGCGTGGCACTGATCACAGTGCTGCTGGTGGTGGCGCTGGTGACCGTGGTCTGCGCGGCCCTGCTGCTGCGCCAGCAACTGGCCATCCGCAGCACCGGCAACCAGCTGCTGGTGCGTCAGGCCCAGTACTACGCCGAAGGCGGCGAGCTGCTGGCCAAGGCCTTGCTGCGCCGCGACCTGGCCGCCGACCAGGTCGATCACCCTGCCGAGCCCTGGGCCAACCCCGGCCTGCGCTTCCCCCTGGACGAGGGCGGCGAGCTGCGCCTGCGCATCGAGGACCTTGCCGGACGTTTCAACCTCAACAGCCTGGCCGCCGGTGGCGAGGCCGGCGAGCTGGCGCTGCGGCGCCTGCGGCGCCTGTTGCAGCTGCTGCAGCTGACCCCGGCCTATGCCGAGCGCCTGCAGGACTGGCTCGACGGCGATCAGGAGGCCAGCGGCATGGCCGGCGCCGAGGATGACCAGTACCTGCTGCAGAAACCGCCCTACCGTACAGGCCCCGGGCGCATTGCCGAGGTGTCCGAGCTGCGCCTGCTGCTGGGCATGAGCGAGGCCGACTACCGCCGCCTGGCCCCCTTCGTCAGCGCCCTGCCGAGCCAGGTCGAGCTGAACATCAACACCGCCAGCGCCCAGGTGCTGGCCTGCCTGGGCGAGGGCATTCCCGAGGCGGCGCTCGAGGCCGCCATCGAGGGCCGTGGCCGCAGCGGCTATCGCGAACCCGCCGCCTTCGTCCAGCAGCTTGCCAGCTACGGCGTCAGCCCGCAGGGGCTGGGCATCGCCAGCCAGTATTTCCGTGTCACCACCGAGGTGCTGCTGGGTGAGCGGCGCCAGGTGCTGGCCAGTTATCTGCAACGTGGTAATGATGGGCGCGTCCGCCTGATGGCGCGCGATCTGGGGCAGGAGGGCCTGGCGCCCCCGCCCGTCGAGGAGTCCGAGAAATGAGTCTGCTCACCCTGTTTCTGCCGCCCCAGGCCTGCACCGAGGCGAGCGCCGAGATGCCGGTGTGGCGCGTCGAGAACGACAGCTGCAGCCAGTTGCCCTTCGCCGAGGCCTTGCCGGCCGACGCGCGGGCCTGGCGCCTGGTGCTGCCGGTGGAGGCGGTGACTACCTGTGTCGTGCAGTTGCCGACCACCAAGGCACGCTGGCTGGCCAAGGCCCTGCCGTTCGCCGTCGAGGAGCTGCTGGCCGAGGAGGTGGAGCAGTTTCACCTGTGTGTCGGTAGCGCCCTGGCCGATGGTCGTCATCGTGTTCATGCCCTGCGCCGCGAGTGGCTGGCCGGATGGCTGGCGCTGTGCGGCGAGCGGCCGCCGCAGTGGATCGAGGTGGACGCCGACCTGTTGCCGGAGGAGGGTAGCCAGCTGCTCTGCCTGGGCGAGCGCTGGTTGCTCGGCGGGGCGGGCGAGGCGCGCCTGGCCCTGCGTGGCGAGGACTGGCCGCAGCTGGCGGCGCTCTGTCCGCCGCCCCGGCAAGCCTATGTGCCGCCCGGGCAGGCGGCGCCGCCGGGCGTCGAGGCCTGCCAGACGCTGGAGCAGCCGTGGCTCTGGCTGGCCGCGCAGAAGGCCGGCTGCAACCTGGCCCAGGGGCCTTTCGCCTGTCGCGAGCCTTCTGGCCAGTGGCAGCGCTGGCGGCCGCTGGCGGGGCTGCTCGGTCTCTGGCTGGTGCTGCAGTGGGGCTTCAACCTGGCCCAGGGCTGGCAGCTGCAGCGCGAGGGCGAGCGCTATGCCGTGGCCAACGAGGCGCTGTATCGCGAGCTGTTTCCCGAGGATCGCAAGGTGATCAACCTGCGCGCGCAGTTCGACCAGCACCTGGCCGAGGCGGCGGGGAGCGGCCAGAGCCAGTTGCTGGCCCTGCTCGATCAGGCCGCCGCGGCCATCGGCGAAGGGGGGGCACAGGTGCAGGTGGATCAGCTCGACTTCAACGCCCAGCGTGGCGACCTGGCCTTCAACCTGCGTGCCAGCGACTTCGCCGCGCTGGAAAGCCTGCGGGCGCGCCTGCAGGAGGCCGGCCTGGCGGTGGACATGGGCTCGGCGAGCCGCGAGGACAACGGCGTCAGTGCGCGCCTGGTGATCGGGGGTAACGGATGAACGGCCTGCTCATGCAATGGCAAGCGCGCCTGGCGCAGAACCCTTTGATGCTGCGTTGGCAGGGCCTGCCGCCGCGCGACCGGCTGGCCCTGGGCCTGCTCGCTGCCTTCCTGTTGCTGGTGCTGCTGTACCTGCTGCTGTGGCGGCCGGTCAGCCAGAACCTGGAGCGGGCACGCGGCTTCCTGCAGCAGCAGCGTACGCTGCACGCCTACCTGCAGGAGCATGCACCGCAGGTGCGGGCACGGCAGGTCGCACCGCAGGCCAGTATCGAGCCTGCCGCGCTGCAGGGGTTGGTGACCGCCAGTGCCGCCAGCCAGGGGCTGAATGTCGAGCGTCTGGACAACCAGGGTGATGGTGGCCTGCAGGTGAGCCTGCAGCCGGTCGAGTTCGCCCGTCTGCTGCAGTGGCTGGTGAGCCTGCAGGAGCAGGGCGTGCGCGTCGAAGAGGCCGGTCTGGAACGTGCCGACAAGGGGCTGGTGAGCAGCCGCCTGCTGCTGCGTGCCGGTTGAGCCCGGCTGCACCAGGCGAGTGCGTCGGCACTCGCGCGGAGCATCTGGAAAACCCGTCCGCGAAGAAAAAATTCAAGCAGGGTGTTGACTTAGCTATGACCTCTGCGTAAATTGCGCGCCTCGCAAGGCTAACGGCTGATTAGCTCAGCTGGGAGAGCACCTGCATCACACGCAGGGGGTCGGCGGTTCGATCCCGTCATCAGCCACCAATCTTTGCGAGACCGACGCGCAGCGGTAGTTCAGTCGGTTAGAATACCGGCCTGTCACGCCGGGGGTCGCGGGTTCGAGTCCCGTCCGCTGCGCCATATAAAGAGAAGCCCTCAGCTCGCAAGAGCTGGGGGCTTTTCGCATGTGGCGGAAAAACTCGCTGTCACCACCCTGTCATCGGGAATCTTCAGGCTGTTGGCATGGTCTTTGTTTGAATCATGACGTCACGACAGGAGATAACCCTATGGATGACTACGTCGAAGAGCTTCTCGAATCCCGTGCCATCGAGCAGGACCCGCTGGAGCCGGCCGAGGACGCCACCGAACTCTGAGGCTCGCGGCTAGCCGGCCTGCAGGCGCTGGCTGCGCCGGAATTCCCCGGGCGTCTGCCCGCTCCAGCGCTTGAAGGCGCGCTGGAAGGCCTCCGCGGAGGCGAAGCCGAGCAGGTAGGCGATCTCGCCGAAGGCCAGCTCGGTGTCGCGGATATAGGCCATCGCCAGATCGCGCCGCGTTTCGTTGAGCAGGGTACGGAACTGCGTGCCTTCCTCCGCCAGTTTGCGCCGCAGCGTCCAGCTCGGCAGCTGCAGTTTTTTCGCCACTTCCTCCAGCTCCGGCTCGCGACCGTGCAGCATCGGTCCCAGCAGGTGGATGATGCGCTCGCGCAGGCTGCGGGTGCGGGTCAGCTGTTCCAGTTCCCGCTCGGCCAGTTCCAGCAGCTGCTGCCAGGTGCTCGGGCAGTGCTGTAACAGGGGCTGGTCCAGGGCGTTGTTGGCCAGGCGCAGGCGGTTGTGGCCGGCGGCGAATTCCACCGGGCAGCCGAAACAGGCTTCGTAACGTTCGGCATAGGCGGGGGCGGGGAACTCGATCTCCACCCGCTCCACCGCCAGCGTATCGCCCAGCAGGGCGCCGAGCTGGTGGTGCCAGCTGGACAGCACCGAGTCCACCACGAAGCGGTTGAAGTCGTTGTACGGACTGATCGAATAGAAGCTCAGCCAGGCGCCGCCGGCATCTTCAATGAAGCTCGAATGGCCGCGGTAGTTGTGTGCGTACAGCGGTTCGAGGCGGATCAGCGTGCGCGCCGCCTCGCGCAGGGTCGGCGCCTGGGCGGCGGTGACGCCTGCCAGGCCGGCCTGGCCGATGCGGCTGTGGCGCCCCATCTCCAGGCCCAGCGCCGGGTCGCCGCACAGGGCGATGGCGCTGTGGCCCAGGCGCATGTAGCGCGGGATCGACAGGCGCTCGCGTGGCAGGGCCAGGCGCGCGGCATCCAGGCGGAACTGGCGCAGCAGCTCGTCGGCGGCCACCCCCTTGTCCGCCAGGGCGGCCGCCAGGCCGTGGACGAAGGCGACGGACAGGTCGCCCAGGCGGACGCGCGCGGCCTTCATGTCACAGCCACAGGTTGAGCAGGCGGGCGCCGGGGCCGTCCTCGGCCAGGCGCTGGGTGCCGGGGCTGACCGCCATGCTGCGTCCCTGGCTGCCCAGGTCCCACAGCTGGCCGCGCAGGAAGACCAGCATGCCGGCGCGTGCCTGCGTTTCTGTCAGGTGGGCGGACAGCGCCTGCTGCAGGCGGCTCTCGGCTGCGCCCGCAGGCGCGGCGTTGCCTGGCAGGAAGGCGGGCACGGCGAGCAGTTCCACCTGTTGCGCGGCGAGGTGCGCATAGTGCTGCGCCTGCTCGCCGTCGCTGCCAAGCAGGGTGCCCAGGCGCCCGGCCGGCGTGGCGATCACCTGCAGCGCCTGGCTGGGGGCGACTGCGGTGAAGGCATCTTCGTCGCGATGCGGCAGGACCTTGCGCTGGGGCTGGCCGAGTGGCAGGCCGTCGCTGCCGAACACCAGGCTGACGTTGTACAGCGGGCCGCTGCCGACCTGCAGCACGCCCTCCACCACACTGGGCTCGGGCAGCACGATGGAGCCGGCGACCAGGGTGACGCCATAGCTCTCGGCCAGGCCGCCGAACAGGCTCTGGTAGTCCGCGGCCATCTGCGCGGCCTTCATGCGCAGCAGGGCGTCGCTGAGTGGTGCCTTGCCCTGGCTGAACAGGGTGGCGCGGGCCAGCTCCAGGGGGTGGCTGAGACCCAGCCAGATGCGCGCCTCGGCCAGGTCGCGGGCGGCGAAGGCCTCGCGCTTTTCCCCTGCGGCCACCAGCCAGGTGCCGATGTGCTCGGGCAGTATCACCACCGTCTTCGGGTTGAGCAGGCCCAGCGCGCGGGCCTGATCCAGATGAGCAGACAGTTTGCGGTGCAGGTGCAGCAGGCTGCGGTAATCGGCGCCCTGCAGGTCGGGCTGGATGCCCAGCAGGTTGCCGCGGCCGCGGTCCTGGCCCTGGTCGAAGGCCAGCGAGCTACGCAGGTCGCTGAGGATGTAGCTATCCGGGCGCCACTGGGCCCAGGCGACGTAGGCGAGCAGGGCAAGTGGCAGGAGCAGCCAGAGGGCGCGGCGGAGCAGGGTGAGCATGGGAAGGCCTGTGAATCCGGTGAGGTCGCCAGACTAGGCCAAGGCGCCGCGCTTGCCTAGTCGCGCTGTCATTTATGATCAATAAGTTGTGCATTTCGATCATTGAGTGGTCGGCGGTCGCTCTTTATCGTCTGCCGCACAACGACCGTGCACGGAGCAGTGCGCGGCGCCCCGTGACAAGCCCGACGCTGTGGAGATGACCATGAGCAACGCCTACCCGAACCTGCTGGCTCCGCTGGACCTCGGTTTCACCACCCTGAAGAACCGTACCCTGATGGGCTCCATGCACACCGGCCTGGAGGAGAAGCCGGGCGGTTTCGAGCGCATGGCGGCCTACTTCGCCGAGCGCGCCCGCGGTGGCGTCGGCCTGATGGTCACCGGCGGCATCGGCCCGAACGAGGAGGGCGGTGTCTATTCCGGCGCAGCCAAACTGACCACCCCGGAAGAAGCCGAGAAGCACAAGATCGTCACCCGTGCGGTGCATGAGGCGGACGGCAAGATCTGCATGCAGATCCTCCATGCCGGCCGCTATGCCTACAGCCCCAAATCGGTGGCGCCGAGCGCCATCCAGGCGCCGATCAACCCGTTCAAGCCCCAGGAGCTGGACGAGGCGGGCATCGAGAAGCAGATCCAGGACTTTGTCACCTGCTCGCTGCTGGCCCAGCAGGCCGAGTACGACGGCGTCGAGATCATGGGTTCGGAAGGCTACTTCATCAACCAGTTCCTGGTCGCCCACACCAACCACCGTACCGACCGCTGGGGCGGCAGCTACGAGAACCGCATGCGCCTGCCGGTGGAGATCGTCCGTCGCGTGCGCGAGGCCGTGGGGCCGAACTTCATCATCATCTATCGCCTGTCCATGCTCGACCTGGTCGAGGGCGGCAGCACCTGGGACGAGATCGTGATGCTGGCCAAGGCCATCGAGAAGGCCGGCGCCACCATCATCAACACCGGCATCGGCTGGCACGAGGCGCGCATCCCGACCATCGCCACCAAGGTGCCGCGCGCCGCCTTCACCAAGGTCACCGCCAAGCTGCGCGGCGAGGTGAGCATCCCGCTGTGCACCACCAACCGCATCAACACCCCGGAAGTGGCCGAGCAGGTGCTGGCCGAGGGTGATGCCGACATGGTGTCCATGGCCCGTCCGTTCCTCGCCGACCCCGAGTTCGTCAACAAGGCCGCCGCCGGCCGCGCCGACGAGATCAACACCTGCATCGGCTGTAACCAAGCCTGCCTGGACCACACCTTCGGCGGCAAACTGACCAGCTGCCTGGTCAACCCGCGCGCCTGCCACGAGACCGAGCTGAACTACATCCCGACCACCACGGTGAAGAAGATCGCCGTGGTCGGTGCCGGCCCGGCCGGCCTGTCCGCCGCCACCGTCGCAGCCGAGCGCGGCCACCAGGTGACCCTGTTCGACGCGGCCGGCGAGATCGGCGGTCAGTTCAATGTGGCCAAGCGCGTGCCGGGCAAGGAAGAGTTCTACGAGACCCTGCGCTACTTCAAGAAGAAGCTGGAGACCACCGGCGTCGACCTGCGCCTGAATACCCGCGTGTCGGCCGACGACCTGGTCAAGGGCGGCTACGACGAGATCATCCTGGCCACCGGCATCGTGCCGCGCACCCCGGCCATCCCGGGCATCGAGCACGCCAAGGTGATCAGCTACCTGGACGCCATCCTGCAGCGCAAGCCGGTCGGCCAGAAGGTCGCGGTGATCGGCGCCGGCGGTATCGGCTTCGACGTCTCCGAGTTCATCACCCACCAGGGCGAGGCTACCAGCCTGAACCGCGAGGCCTTCTGGAAGGAGTGGGGCATCGATACCGCGCTGGAAGCCCGTGGCGGCATCGCCGGGATCAAGGCCGAAGTGCATCCGGCGGCACGCCAGGTGTTCCTGCTGCAGCGCAAGAAGTCCAAGGTCGGCGACGGCCTGGGCAAGACCACCGGCTGGATCCACCGCACAGGCCTGAAGAACAAGAACGTGCAGATGCTCAACTCGGTCGAGTACCTCAAGGTGGACGATGCCGGCCTGCACATCCGCATCGCCGAGGGCGAGCCGCAGCTGCTGCCGGTGGACACCGTGATCGTCTGCGCCGGGCAGGACCCGCTGCGCGAGCTGCACGACGACCTGGTCGCCGCCGGGCAGAACGTGCATCTGATCGGCGGCGCCGACGTGGCCGCCGAGCTGGACGCCAAGCGTGCGATCAACCAGGGCTCGCGCCTCGCCGCCGAACTCTGATCGACAGACGCCCCGCCCAGTGCGGGGCGTCTGCTTTAAGGCTCACAACAATAAGGAGAAGCCGATGTCCACCGATCTTCAATTGCAACCGGCCGCGGCTGCCAGCCTGCAGCGCTGGCACCAGTTCGTCGCCGCCAAGGACCTGCGCCCGCTGCCCGAACTGCTGCATCCACAGGCGGTGTTCCGCTCGCCCATGGCGCACACGCCGTATCCGGGCGCGCCGGCGGTCAACCTGATCCTCAATACCGTGCTGCAGGTGTTCCAGGACTTCGTCTATCACCGTGAACTGGCCAGCGCCGATGGCCTGAACGTGGTGCTGGAGTTTTCCGCGAAGGTCGGCGAGCGCGAGCTCAAGGGTATCGACATGATCCGCTTCGACGAGGCCGGCAAGATCGTCGAGTTCGAGGTGATGGTGCGGCCGATGAGCGCTCTGCAGGCGCTCGGCGAGGAGATGGGACGGCGTCTGGCGCCCTATCTGGCGGCGGCCAAGGCCTGATTCACCCAACCGCATCACAGTTTCACCCCGCCGCCGGTCCGGCAGGCCGTTTCGGCAGGGTGGCTGCCAACCCAATCACATTGCCCGCGTTGCTTTTTCCCCTAGACTTGCCTGAAACAAGGGATTGCGCCTGCCTCGCAGGTTATGCGCCCGCCCGGGGCAAACCCGCAGCGAGCCGAACGTGATCCTGATGGCCTGAGGGAAATCCATGAGCATGCAGAACAAAGCGCAGATGGTCGAGGCCGTGCTGTTCTTCAATGAGCGCGGCGTCTGCAAGGAGATGCTGTTTCCCGAGTTCGAGGCCCTGCTCGACAACGTGGTCAACCTGCCCGAACTGGCCGACCAGCAGATGCGCCTGGCCTACGTGCTGATCAACCCGCGCCTGCTGGTGCGCGCCGTGGTGTTCTTCTACCTGGATTTCGATGAGCGTGGCGCGGCCGACAAGGGCTGGAACCTGCCGCTGCGCCACCTGGCCGACAACGCCGGGCGCGGCCCCGACCTCGGCGCCGGGCCGATCCGCCTGGCCTGCCGCAGCCAGTGCCCGGTGTCCTGGCACCAGATGCACCTGTGGGACCCCAGCCTGGCCCCCGGCAAGAACGACCTGGTACTGATCCGCGATGCGGTCAAGCGCAACTCCCTCGGCCTGCTGGTGGAGGAGGATGCGCCGGTGGTGCTGGCCGAGCGCCTGCAGGTCGCCGCCGAGGACAAGTGGCAGGCACCCGACCCCGCCCGCGAGGAGGCCGGCAAGCAGGCCGAGCAGAAGGAGCAGGAGCACCGCCTGAAGACCGCCCAGCTGATCAAGCAGCAGCGCCTGCGCATCAGCACTCTGGGCAAGCAGCATGAAGAAGAGCTGGCGCGCCTCAAGCTGGCGGCCGAAGAGCGCCAGCGCGCCTTGCAGACCGAGATCCACAACCTGCACCAGGCCCTGCGTCAACAGGAAGAGTTGAACAACAGCCTCAAGGCGCAGCTGGGGGCCCAGGCCGACAGCATGCAGCAGACCCGCGAGGAGCTGGCCAGGCAGTTGCGGGACCTGGAGAAGCACGGTCGTACCGAAACCGACATCCTGCGTGCGCAATTCGACTCCGAACTGCAGGCCCGGGTTGCCGCTGCCGTGGCGGAGTTCAGGGAGCAAGTGGCGCTTCGCGACGTCGAGCTGGCCTACCGTGCCGAGCAGGAGACCCAGCTGCAGCAGGAACTCGAGCGCCTCAGGTGCGAGCGTGACGAGTTGGCCGGTCAGGGCGGCGAGCAGATCCTCGAGCGCCTGGCCAAGCTTGGCGTGGTGTTCGTGGTCTACCATCCCGGCGCCGGCCACCTGACCATCCCGTTGCAGGATATCGCCCGCTACCAGCTCAATCCCATGAGCTACGCCGCGGCCAAGTGCTTCGTCTCCGAGGAGCAGTACCGCCAGTGGCTGGCCCACTACCAGCAGCCTACCTGCGAGGCCAGCCTGCCCTCCGGCGAGCGCTGTGCCATGCCCATCGACCGGGTGGAAACGCCCAGCCGCTTCATCGTCGGCGAGTCCAATTGCTGCGCCCGGCACAAGGCCGGAGCCCGCCTGCGTACCGTCGGCTAGTGCCGCTGCGCCTGCCCGACTGGGCGCCGACGGCGCCCCTGCACGTGCTTTCCTGCGACTGGCTGACGCGTGCCGGCGTCGAACTGGCCGTGCTGCGTCTCGATCTGCTCGATCCCCTGCTGTCCGGCAACAAGTGGTTCAAGCTCAGGCCGCACCTCGAGGCTGCCGCCGAGGCCGGTGCCGAGGGGCTGATCAGCCTGGGCGGCGCCCATTCCAATCATCTGCATGCCCTGGCCGCGGCCGGCCGCCGCTTTGGCTTCGCCACGGTCGGCCTGGTGCGTGGCGAGCCGCAGGACACGCCGACGGTGCGTGACCTCGAGGCTTTCGGCATGCGCCTGCACTGGCTGGGCTATGGGGAGTATCGGAGGCGCCACGAGCCAGGGTTCTGGCAATCCTGGCGCGCGCGCTATCCGCAGCTATGGCCGGTCAACGAGGGGGGCGGCGGCCTGGCGGCGGCGCGTTCCTGTGCGGCCCTGGTCGAGATGGCGCGGGCGCAGCTGGTGAGCATCGGCTGGGTCGACTACCACGCCTGGTGGCTGGCTGCCGGGACCGGCACCACGGCGGCCGGCCTGGTGCTCGGCGAGCGGGGCGTTCATCCGGTGCATATCGCCATGGCGGTACCGCCGGGGCACGGGGTAGAGAGCCAGCTGCCGGCCATGCTCCGCGAGGCGGGGGTGGCGGACGGCGGCTATCGTCTGCTGGACGCCAGCCGCGGCGGTTTCGCCCGCCTGGATGCCGAACTGGCCCGCTTCACCCTGGCCGGCGAAGAGGCCATGGGGTTGCCGCTGGAACCGCTCTACACCGCCAAGGCGTTGCTGGCATTGCGCGCCGAGGTGGAGGCCGGTTACTTTGCTGCGGGTACGCGCCTGCTATTCCTCCACAGCGGTGGTCTGCAGGGGCTCAGGGCCATGGCCCTGCGCCTGCGGACACTGGTCGCGGACTGAGCCGTGCCGCCGAGAAGAACAATGAAGGACTGGTTTTCATGACCGAGCCGCTGAACCCCGAACAGCTGCGCAGCTTCACCCCGCTCAACGTGCTCTCCGAGCAGCAGTGGCGCGAGCTGCGTCCCCAACTGGTGCCGCAGCCGCTGCTGGCCGGCCAGTTGCTGTTCCGCCAGGGCGATCAGGCTCGGACTACCTACTATCTGCTGTCCGGCGAGCTGCTGCTGCGCGATGCCGAGGGCCGTGAGCAGCACCTGCAGGCCGGCAGCGAAGCCAGCTGTCATCCACTGTCGCCGAGCCTGCCGCGCCTGCACGAGGCGCGTGCGCTGAGCGATGTCAGTGTGCTGGCGCTGGATTCCGCCACGCTCGGGCGCCTGCTCAACTGGCGCCTGGCTTATCAGGATCTGCTGCTCGACCTCAGTAGCAGCGGCGAGGATGTCGAGTGGCTGGAACGTTTGCTGGAAAATCCGCTGTTCAGCAAGGTGCCGCCGGCCAATGTGCGCGCCATGCTCGATCGTCTGCATCCGATCGATCTGCCGGCCGGCAGCCGGGTACTGGTCGAAGGCGAGAGCGGTGATTGCTGTTACTTCCTCAAGAGTGGTCGCGCTGAGGTATTTCGGGGAGGCGACGGCGGTCGCCAGGTGCTGGCCGAACTGGAAGTGGGCGCCTGCTTCGGTGAGGAGGCGCTGCTGTCCGACCAGCCGCGCAACGCCACCGTCACCCTGATCGAGCCCGGCGTGGTGCTGCGCCTGGATCGCCAGGACTTCTTCGCCTTGCTCAAGGCGCCGGTGGTCGACGAGGTGTCCTTCGGCGAGGCGGCGCGCCTGCTGTCGAGCGGCGCCCAGTGGCTGGACGTGCGTCTGCAGGCCGAATACGAGCAGGGCCATGCCCAGCAGGCGCTGAACATGCCGTTGCACCTGCTGCGCCTGAAGGTACGTCTGCTGGACAGGGACAGGACCTACCTGTGCTACTGCGACAGCGGCAAGCGCAGCGCCAGTGCGGTCTTCCTGCTGTCGCAACTGGGCTTTTCCGCCTATGCCCTGCGCGATGGCCTGGATGCGCTACCGGCGGTGCATCGTGCCGCCCTGCTGTGCGAGAGCGGTCCGGGCTACCTGGCTCGCTCCGGCGGGCGTACCGAGCGCAGTCACTAGCCTTCGCTGGCCCGCACGGAGGGCAGGGGCCACTGGTTGCCGACCAGGAAAAGCCGCTCGCTTTCCCGCCAGACGCCCCCGGTATCCGGCTCCAGTCGTACCAGCAGCTGCGCGGGGGCATCCTCGGCCTGTTGCTGCAGCCACTCATCCAGCTGCTCGTGGCTCCAGACGCTTTCCGCTTCGGCGCGTGCCGGCGCCAGCCAGGCGCGCCTGGGCAGTGGCTGCCAGCGCCCCGGGCCGGCCTGCTCGCGCCAGGCAGACCAGGCGTGGCGGTGCAGCCAATGCCCGCGCAGGTGGTCCGGGTGGCTGCCGCGAGGGGAGGCGCAGCCCTCGGGCCAGGGATAGAACAGATAGCCGCCCAGCCAGGTGGCGGCCTGGGGCGATGCAGCGCTCAGGTCGAACAGGGCTGCGCGCGCCGCTGCGTGGGCGGACAGCGGTAGCTGGTGCTGCGCCAGATGCCGCAGCTTGAGTCCGAGGCGGTCCTCGCTGGCGGGGCCCAGCCAGTGCTCGGCATCCTCGCCGGCCTCCCGCTCGGGCCCCAGGTACAGCTTGATCGCCAGTTCCAGATGGTGCACGCCCTCGGCGTCGCGCAGCAGCAGGTCTAGTTCGCCCAGGGTATGGCCACCCTGGCGCACCGGCAGGTTGGCTGCCAGCAGTTGCACGTCCGGCGCCGCCTGCAGGGCGAACTGCCAGAGCCGCTCGTAATGCCGGCCCAGGCGGCTGGAGCCGGCGGCGAGAAACGCCAGCAGCGCCGCCGGCGCCTGTTCCTGCTGCAGCAACCAGTCGGCCAGGCACTGCGGCTCATGCCGCCAGATGCTGGCGGTCAGCGGATGGCGCAGGGGTAGCCCGCTGCCATCGAGCAGCGGCGGAGCCAGCAGCGTCCAGGCCAGGTCGCGGACCTGGGGCTGGCGCAATTGGTCGAGCAGGGCATCGAGTAGCGCGCGCATCGGCCGAGCATAGCCCAGGCGGTTTGCTGCGGCCTCCGGCTTTCGCCCATAATCCGGGCAATTCTCCCCGTTGCAGAGCGCCCCATGGAGCAATTTCGCAATATCGGCATCATCGGCCGCCTGGGTAGCGCCCAGGTGCTCGATACCATCCGCCGCCTGAAGAACTTCCTGCTCGAGCGCCACCTGCATGTGATTCTCGAAGACACTATTGCCGAAGTGCTGCCCGGCCACGGCCTACAGACCTGTTCGCGCAAGATCCTCGGCGAGGTCTGCGACCTGGTCATAGTGGTCGGCGGCGACGGCAGCATGCTCGGCGCCGCCCGTGCCCTGGCCCGCCACAAGATCCCGGTGCTGGGCATCAACCGTGGCAGCCTAGGCTTTCTCACCGACATCAAGCCGGACGAGCTGGAGGTCAAGGTCGCCGAAGTGCTGGAGGGGCGCTTCCTCGAGGAAAGCCGCTTCCTGCTGGAGGCCGAGGTGCGCCGCCATGGTGAGGCCATCGGCCAGGGCGATGCACTCAACGACGTGGTGCTGCACCCGGGCAAGTCGACCAAGATGATCGAGTTCGAGCTGTTCATCGATGGCCACTTCGTCTGCAGCCAGAAGGCCGACGGCCTGATCATCGCCACGCCCACCGGCTCCACCGCCTACTCGCTGTCCGCCGGCGGGCCGATCATGCACCCCAAGCTGGATGCCATGGTCATAGTGCCGATGTACCCGCACACCCTGTCCAGCCGGCCCATAGTGGTCGACGGCAACAGCGAGCTGAAGATCGTGGTGGCCGACGACCTGCCGATCTACCCGCTGGTGTCCTGCGACGGCCAGAACCACTTCACCTGTGCGCCCGGCGACACCATCACGGTGGCCAAGAAGCCGCAGAAGCTGCGCCTGATCCATCCGCTCGACCATAACTACTACGAGGCCTGCCGCACCAAGCTCGGCTGGGGCGGCCGCCAGTGGAGCCACGACTGACATGCTGCTGGACAGCGGGCGTAGCTATGACCTGATCGGCGACGTGCATGGCTGCGGGCGCAGCCTGGAGCGTCTGCTCGAGCAGATGGGCTACAGCCGCCACGCCGGGGTATGGCGCCATCCGCAGCGCATGGCGCTGTTCCTCGGCGACATCATCGACCGCGGCCCGCGCATCCGCGAGGCCCTGCACCTGGTGCACGACATGGTCGAGGCCGGCCAGGCCCTGTGCATCATGGGCAACCACGAGTACAACGCCCTCGGCTGGTACACCGAGGCGCCGCCCAACAGCGAGCGGCGCCATGTGCGCGAGCACACGCCACGCCACGAGCGCCTGCTGCAGCAGACCTTCCGCCAGTTCGAGGAGCATCCGGCGGACTGGCACGACTTCCTCGACTGGTTCCAGCAGCTGCCGCTGTTCGTCGACGCCGGGCGCTTCCGCCTGGTGCATGCCTGCTGGGATGGCGAGCTGATCGGCCAGCTGCGCCAGCGCTTCGCCGATGGTCGGGTCGACCGCGACTTCGTCACCGCCTCGGCGGTGCCCGGCAGCTTCGCCAACCGGGTGTTCGAGCGCCTGCTGCGCGGCACCGACCTGCGCCTGCCGCAGGGCCTGACCCTGACCAGCGAGGAGGGCTTCACCCGCAGCTACTTCCGCACCAAGTTCTGGGAAGACGACCCGCAGACCTACGGTGACGTAGTGTTCCAGCCCGACGCCCTGCCCGAGAGCGTGGCCAGCCTGCCGCTGGGGCCGAGCGAGAAGAGCCGCCTGCTGCAGTATGGTGCCGACGAGCCCATGCTGTTCGTCGGCCATTACTGGCGCCGTGGCCGTCCGGCGCCGATCCGCCCCAACCTGGCCTGCCTGGACTACAGCGCGGTGATGTACGGCAAGCTGGTGGCCTACCGCCTGGACGACGAAACGCAGATCGACCCGGACAAGTTCGTCTGGGTCGAGGTGGAGCGTCCGGAGGCGCCGCAATGAGCCCGGTGGAAGCGCTGCGCCGCCCGTTGCAGGAGGACCTCAGCGGCTTCGTCGCCCTGCTGCGGCGCCTGCAGGTGCCGCACCGGGTCAGCGAGGAGCGCGGTGCCCAGGTGCTCTGGGTGCCGGCCGAGGCCCTGGCCGAGCAGGTGCGTGCGCTGTACCTGCGCTATCCGCAGGGGGCCGCCGAGGAAGAGGTGCCGACGCCGGCGCAGCCGTCGCGACCGGGCTTGGCCGCGCAGCTACGCGCCAGCTGGATGACCACCCTGGTCCTGCTGCTGACCCTGGTCGTGGCCGGCGTGACCCTGCTCGGTGACAATTTCACCACCCTGCGCTGGCTGACCTTTCAGGACTTTCGCATCGAAGGCCAGTACCTCTACTTCCAGCCCTGGCTGGCCAGCCTGGAGGCGGGGCAGTGGTGGCGCCTGGTGTCGCCCATGCTGATCCATTTCGGCATCCTGCACCTGGCCATGAATGCGCTGTGGTACTGGGAGCTGGGGCGGCGCATCGAGTTTCGCCAGGGCGGCTTCGCCCTGCTCGGGCTGACCCTGCTGTTCGGCCTGCTGTCCAATTTCGCCCAGTTCTGGTTCGGCGGCCCCTCGCTGTTCGGCGGCTTGTCCGGCGTGCTCTACGGCCTGCTCGGCTACTGCTGGATCTTCCAGCTGCTGGCGCCGACCCCGGCCTATGTATTGCCGCGCGGCGTACTGGCGATGATGCTGATCTGGCTGCTGGTGTGCCTGACCGGGGTGATCGATACCCTGGGCTTCGGCTCCATCGCCAACGCCGCCCATGTCGGCGGCCTGCTTGCCGGCTGCGCCGCGGGTCTCGTCGGCGGTGCGCTGGCGCGCCTGCGTCGGTAAACTTGGCGCCCTGTTTAGCTTTCCGTGTCGGAGCCCGCGATGTCGTCCTTTGCCGAAATGATCGAGAACATCACCCCCGAGATCTACCAGAGCCTCAAGCTGGCGGTGGAAATCGGCAAGTGGCCGGACGGCCGCAAGCTCACCCAGGAGCAGAAGGAGCTGTCGCTGCAGGCCATGATCGCCTGGGAAGTCCAGAACCTGCCCGAGGAAGAGCGCACCGGCTACATGGGCCCGCAGGAGTGCCAGTCCCATGCCGAGCCGATTCCCAACATCCTGTTCAAGTCCAACGACACCCTGCACTGATGAGCGCGATGAACGAGCTCGGCCGCGGTAGCCTGAGCAAGATGGCCGTGCGCCTGGGTGAGACGGCGCAATACGCCTTTCGCCTGGACGAGACCGAAGTGCCGGTCAATCCGCTGCTGGGCAAGCGTGTGCGCCTGGAGTTCCTCGGCGCCATCCACTGCAGCCACTGCGGGCGCAAGACCAAGAAGAGCTTCGCCCAGGGCTACTGCTACCCCTGCTTCACCAAGCTGGCGCAATGCGACAGCTGCATCATGAGCCCGGAGCGCTGCCACTACGACGCCGGCACCTGCCGCGAGCCGGAGTGGGGCGAGCAGTTCTGCATGACCGATCATGTGGTGTACCTGGCCAACTCCTCGGGAATCAAGGTCGGCATCACTCGCGCCAGCCAGATTCCCACCCGCTGGCTGGACCAGGGCGCCAGCCAGGCACTGCCGATCTTCCGTGTCGCCACCCGCCAGCAGTCCGGCTTCGTCGAAGACCTGCTGCGCACCCAGGTGGCGGACAAGACCAACTGGCGTGCGCTGCTCAAGGGCGATGCCGTACCGCTCGATTTGCCGGCCATCCGCGACCAGCTGCTGGAAAGCTGCGCCGAGGGCATTGCTGCGTTGCAGCAGCGCTTCGGCCTGCAGGCGATCCAGCCGGTCGGCGATGCCGAAGTGCTGGAAATCCGTTACCCGGTGCAGGCCTACCCGACCAAGGTGGCCAGCCACGACCTCGAGAAGACGCCGGTGGTGGAGGGCATCCTCCGGGGCATCAAGGGCCAGTACCTGATCCTCGACACCGGCGTGATCAACCTGCGCAAATACACGGCCTACCAGGTCGCCGTACTCACCGAATAAGAGGCCACAAGCCATGCGTACCGAACAGCCGAAGATGATCTACCTCAAGGACTACCAGGTTCCCGACTATCTGATCGACGAGACCCACCTGACCTTCGAGCTGTTCGAGGACCACACCCTGGTGCACGCCCAGCTGGTGATGCGCCGTAACCCCGAGGCCGGCGCCGGCCTTCCGGCGCTGGTGCTGGACGGCCAGCAGCTGGAGCTGCTGGAGCTGAAGCTGGACGACCGCGTGCTCGGTGCTGCCGACTACCAGCTGACCGACAGTCACCTGACCCTGCAGCCGACGCAGGAACGGTTCGTCATCGACAGCAGCGTGCGCATCCACCCGGAAAGCAACACCGCGCTGGAAGGCCTGTACAAGTCCAGCGGCATGTTCTGCACCCAGTGCGAGGCCGAGGGCTTCCGCAAGATCACCTACTACCTCGACCGCCCGGACGTGATGAGCACCTTCACCACCACACTCAGCGCCGAGCAGCATCGCTATCCGGTGCTGCTGTCCAACGGCAACCCGGTTGCCAGCGGCAGCGAGGAGGGTGGTCGCCATTGGGCGACCTGGGAGGACCCGTTCAAGAAACCGGCCTACCTGTTCGCCCTGGTCGCCGGCGACCTCTGGTGCGTGGAAGACCGCTTCACCACCATGAGCGAGCGCGAAGTCACCCTGCGCATCTACGTCGAGCCGGAGAACATCGACAAGGTGCAGCACGCTATGGACAGCCTGAAGAAGTCGATGAAGTGGGACGAGGAGGTGTACGGGCGCGAGTACGACCTGGACATCTTCATGATCGTCGCGGTCAACGACTTCAACATGGGCGCCATGGAGAACAAGGGCCTCAACATCTTCAACTCCAGCTGCGTGCTGGCCAAGGCCGAGACCGCCACCGACGCCGCGCACCAGCGCGTCGAGGCGGTGGTGGCCCACGAGTACTTCCACAACTGGTCGGGCAACCGGGTGACCTGCCGCGACTGGTTCCAGCTGTCGCTGAAAGAAGGCTTCACCGTGTTCCGCGACGCCGAGTTCAGTGCCGACATGAATTCGCGCACGGTCAAGCGCATCGAGGACGTGGCCTACCTGCGTGCCCACCAGTTCGCCGAGGATGCCGGCCCCATGGCCCACCCGGTGCGCCCGGACAGCTTCATGGAGATCTCCAACTTCTACACCCTGACCGTCTACGAGAAGGGCTCGGAAGTGCTGCGCATGATCCACACCCTGCTCGGGCCGCAGCTGTTCCGCAAGGGCTCGGACCTGTACTTCGCCCGCCACGACGGCCAGGCCGTGACCTGCGATGACTTCATCAAGGCCATGGAAGATGCCAGCGGCATCGACCTGACCCAGTTCAAGCGCTGGTACAGCCAGGCCGGCACGCCGCGCCTGGAGGTCAGCGAGAGCTACGACGCGGCGGCCAACACCTACCGCCTGCAGCTGCGCCAGAGCTGCCCGGCCACCCCGGGCCAGGCCGAGAAGCTGCCCTTCGTCATCCCGCTGGAACTGGCCCTGCTCGACGCCCAGGGCCGCGAACTGCCGCTGCAGCTGGTCGGCGAGGACAAGCCGGTCGGTCGCTCCCGCGTGCTGCAGGTGACCCAGGCCGAGCAGGCCTTCACCTTCGTCAACATCGCCGAGAAGCCGCTGCCCTCGCTGCTGCGCGGCTTCAGCGCGCCGGTCAAGCTGAGCTTCCCCTACAGCCGCGACCAGCTGATGTTCCTTATGCAGCACGATAGTGATGGGTTTAATCGCTGGGAGGCCGGCCAGCAGCTGGCCGTGCAGGTGCTGCAGGAGCTGATCGGCCAGCATCAGCGCGGCGAGCCGCTGGTCCTCGATCAACGCCTGGTCACCGCCCTGCGCAGTGTGCTGGAGAACGACAGCCTGGATCAGGCCATGGTCGCCGAGATGCTGTCGCTGCCGGGCGAGGGCTACCTGACCGAGATCAGTGATGTGGCCGATGTCGACGCCATCCACGCCGCCCGCGAGTTCGCCCGCCAGCAGCTGGCCGAGGCGCTGTTCGAGCCGCTGTGGGCGCGCTACCAGGCCAACCGCGAGCTGTCGCGCAATACGCCCTATGTGGCCGAGTCGGCCCACTTCGCCCGCCGCAGCCTGCAGAACATCGCGCTGTCCTACCTGATGCTCACCGGCAAGCCGGAGGTGCTCGCCGCCACCCTGGAGCAGTACGAGGTGTGCGATAACATGACCGAGCGTCTGGCCGCGCTGGCCGTGCTGGTCAACTCGCCCTTCGAGACGGAGAAGGCCGAGGCGCTCAAGGCCTTCGCCGAGCACTTCAAGGACAATGCGCTGGTCATGGATCAGTGGTTCAGCGTGCAGGCCGCCTGCACCCTGCCGGGCGGTCTGGCCCGCGTGCAGGCGCTGATGCAGCACCCGGCCTTCACGATGAAGAACCCGAACAAGGTGCGCGCACTGATCGGCGCCTTCGCCGGGCAGAACCTGGTCAACTTCCATGCGGCCGACGGCAGTGGCTATCGCTTCCTGGCCGACCAGGTGATCAGCCTCAACGCCACCAACCCGCAGATTGCTTCGCGCCAGCTCGGCCCGCTGACCCGCTGGCGCAAGTACGACGCTTCACGCCAGGCGCTGATGCGCGGCGAGCTGGAACGCATCCTGGCCAGCGGCGAGCTGTCCAGCGACGTGTTCGAGGTGGTCAGCAAGAGTCTGGCCTGAACCCGGCAGGCGTTACCAAGCAAGCGCTCGGTAACGCCTGCTGTTACTCCCTGTTTCCTTTCTGCCTGATCAGTTTTTCGCTGGCGGCCAAAGCCCCGTGGCAGAGGCTTTGGCCTTATTTTGCAGGCCGTTTTCACAAGGCTGAAGCGCGCCAGCAGGCAGACAAATTGGGACATCTTCAGGCGACATTGGCCATTTTTGGGACTGTCGTACCTATATCGGCAAATCCTCGGAACATTCCGCCTTCTTGGTATCGATCTTGAATAGACCCGCCCGGCCGTGAGCCGGATGCAACCGGCGAGTCGGACATAACAAGAACAATCGATCCATGGAGTCGTCGATGGCCATCCCCTTGCGCAAGTCGCCCCTGTGTCTCGCCCCCGCCAAGGCGGGTTTTGCCCTTGCCGGGCTTCTGCCGTTGCTGTCGGTCGCACCTGCTGGAGCCGTCGAGTTCAGCTTCGTCGGGGGCGAGGTGACTGGCTCGCTGGATACCACCCTGTCCTATGGCCAGCTGTACCGGGTGCAGGGGCGGGACAAGACCAATGACGACACCAACGGCAACGACGGTAACCGCAACTTCGATACCGGTCTGGTCTCCGAGGTGTTCAAGGTCACCTCCGATCTGGAGGCCAACTACCAGAACTATGGGATGTTCGTGCGCGGCACCGCCTTCTATGACACCCAGATCATGGACAAGCGCAACGACAACGATGACTTCCGGCCAAGCCAGAGCTACCCGAACAACAGCTACTTCACCGATGAGACCCGTGACAGCGCCGGGCGTAACGCCGAGATTCTCGACGCCTATGTCTATGGCAACTGGGATGTCGGCAGCATGCCGCTGACCGTGAAGGTTGGTCGCCAGGTGTTCAACTGGGGCGAGGGCATCTTCTATCGCGGCGGCATCAACACCACCAACCCGCTCGATGCCGCCAAGTTCCGCCTGCCAGGGGCCGAGCTCAAGGAAGTGCTGGTGCCGGTGGAGGCCTTCAACTTCAACGTCGGCCTGACCGACAACCTGTCGCTGGAGGGTTTCTACCAGTGGAACTGGAAGGAGACGGCCATCGACCCGGCCGGCACCTTCTTCTCCGAGACCGACCTGTTCGCCGATGGCGGCAACACCGCCTATACCCGTTTCGACGATCCGCTGGTCAGCCAGTTGCTGGCTGCCTATCCGCTGGCCGCCAGCTTCGGCCTGGTCGGCAACGGCCCATATGGCCCCAACGCCTACCTCGACCCGCAGCAGAATGTGTTCAAGGTGGCTAACGTCGGCCGCGACATCAATGCCAAGAACGATGGCCAGTACGGCTTCGCCCTGCGTTATGTCGCCGAGGAGCTGAATCTCACCGAGTTCGGCTTCTACTACATCAACTACCACGCCAAGGAGCCGCAGATCGCGGTGGACATGGGCGACTACCAGGGGGTGGACTTCACCGACCCGCTCTGGGCAGCTGTCCCCGATGCCGCCGAGCCCGGTTTGGCCACCCTGGATGCCGCTGGCAATGCCATTGGCCGCCGCGAGTATGTGGAGGATATCCGCGTGTTCGGGGTCAGCTTCAACACCACGATCGGCGAGGCTTCGGTGTTCGGCGAGCTGGCCTATCGTCCCAACCTGCCGGTGGGTATCAGTGCCACCAACGATCTGCTCGGCGACCTCCTGGGGCAGGGCTTCTTCGGTCTCACCGACATCTACGATGCCGGCGTGCCCGGTGACCAGGCCTGCGCCGACATCTCCGGCAAGCAGCTGTGCCGTGCCTCGATCTTCCACAACTACGAGCGGGTGGAATCGTTCAACTTCTCCATCGGCACCATCTACAACTTCGGTCCGGTGGCCAGTTTCGATTCGCTGTTCGGCGTGGCCGAGCTGGCATCCGAGCATCTGCGCGGCAGTGACCTGAGCTACACCGCCTTCGACGGCAGCGAACGAGGCTTCGCCGGTCGTCCCAATGGCGCCTATGTGTCCGGCTACGACGACGAAGACCAGATAGACCGCGACTCCTACGGCTACACCCTGGCCCTGTCCGGCACCTGGAACGACGTCTATGCCGGGGTCAACCTGTCGCCCTTCGCCGTGTTCAAGCACAACTTCCAGGGCAACTCGCACCAGACCGGCAACTTCGTCGAGGGCGCCATGGCCTATTCGATCGGCCTGCGCGCCAGCTACCTGAACAATCTGGAGACCGAGGTGCAGTACACCGAGTACTACGGGGCGGGCCAGAACAACAGCGGCCGCGATCGCGACAACCTCGGCGTCAACCTCAAGTACTCCTTCTGAACACGAATCCCAGGGCCGGGCGGCCAGGCCGCCCGGCTCGCTAGTACGGAGAATCACCATGCTGATGAAACACTCGCTGATGGGCGCCGCAGTCGCCCTCGCGCTTTCCGCCGGCAGCGCGCTGGCCGCTGTCTCGCCGCAGGAGGCGGCCAAGTTGGGCGCCACGCTGACCCCATTCGGCGCGGAGAAGGCCGGCAATGCCGATGGCAGCATCCCGGCCTGGAGCGGTGGCATCACCCAGGCACCGGCTGGATTCAAGGGTGGCGGCCAGCACCATGTCGATCCCTTCCCGGACGAGAAGCCGCTGTTCACCATCACCAAGGCCAACCTGGAACAGTACAAGGACAAGCTGAGCGCAGGGCAGATCGCCCTGTTCAACGCCTACCCGGACAGCTTCCAGATGCCGGTCTATCAGAGCCGTCGCTCCGGCTCGGCACCGCAGTGGGTGTATGACAACAGCATCAGGAACGCCACCAGCGCCAAGCTGGTCGAGGGCGGCAATGGCTTCGCCGACGCCTACGGTGGCATTCCGTTCCCGATTCCGCAGAGCGGCGTGGAGGCACTGTGGAACCACATCGTGCGCTACCGCGGTACCTATATCACCCGCCGCTCCGCCGAGGTGGCGGTGCAGCGCAATGGCGCTTTCTCGCCGGTAATTTCCGAGGCCGAGGCGCTGTTTCGTTACTACGACCCCGCTGGCAGCTATGCCGACCTCAACAACATCCTGTTCTACTACCTGAACTTCACCAAGAGCCCGGCGCGTCTGGCTGGTGGTGCGGCACTGGTACACGAGACTCTGGATCAGGTGAAGGAGCCGCGCCAGGCCTGGGCCTATGCGGCCGGGCAACGTCGCGTGCGGCGTGCGCCGAACCTGGCCTACGACACGCCGATCGCCGCTTCCGAAGGTTTGCGTACCGCCGACGATACCGACATGTTCAACGGTGCGCCCGACCGCTACGAGTGGAAGCTGCTGGGTAAGAAGGAGCTGTATATCCCCTACAACAACTACCGTATCGCCGCAGCCGGGGTGAAGTACGAGGATGTGCTGCAGGTTGGCCACGTCAACCCGGCGCTGACCCGCAACGAACTGCACCGCGTCTGGGTGGTGGAGGGCACGCTCAAGCCGGGGGCGCGTCACATATATGGCAAGCGCACCCTGTTTCTCGACGAGGACAGCTGGCAGGCTGCCGTGGTGGACCAGTACGACACCCGCGGCGAGCTGTGGCGGGTGTCCGTCGCCTACCTGAAGAACTACTACGACCTGCCCACCACCTGGTCGGCCATGGAGGCTTTCCATGACCTGCAGAGTCGCCGCTACCACGTGCAGAACCTGGACAGCGAGGAACCGGCCACGGTGAACTTTACCAAGGCGATTCCGGAGGACAGCTACTTCACGCCGTCCGCCCTGCGCCGCCGCGGTACCCGCTGAGCGTCACGCCAGGACACAAGGCCGCTGCCAGAGGCGGCCTTGTGCATTCTGCGGAGACGAAAGTCTGGGTAACCGACGCTTAACAAAACATAACGTCACGCCGATTGTCAGTTTTTTCCAAAGCCGTATAGCATGAGCCGCCTGCCATAAGGCATGTACCCACTTATAAGAATAAAGGGGGAAGTTTATGCGTGAGCCCGTCATGCGGCGCACCCGCTCCGGTTGCCTGAATTCCATGCAGGCCCCGGCCCGTCAATACTCGCCGCTGGCGAAGGCGCTGTCCCTGCTCGGCGTCTGTTCCATTCTGGCTTTTGCCGCACCCATGCCTGTACAGGCTGCGGAATCCGCCAATGTCCTTTCCATCGAGTCGCCCAAGGCCGTGTCCAGCCTGTTGCTGGATGTCGCTCATGCCGGCAAGCGTCTGGTCGCCGTGGGTGATCGCGGTCACATCCTGTTCTCGGAAGATGCCGGCAAGAACTGGGTTCAGGCCCGCGTGCCGACCCGCCAGCTGCTGACTGCCCTGTACTTCGTCGATGACAAGCACGGCTGGGCCGTCGGCCATGATTCGCAGATTCTTGTCAGCGAAGACGGCGGCGCCAACTGGAAGCTGCAGTTCGAGGACCTCGAACGCGAAGCTCCCCTGCTCGACATCTGGTTCCGCGATACCAGCACCGGCTATGCCGTAGGTGCCTATGGCGCGCTGTTGGAAACCAGCGACGGTGGCAAGACCTGGACCGACGTCAGCGACCGCCTGGACAACGAGGACGGCTATCACCTCAACGGCATCGCCGAGGTCAAGGATGCCGGCCTGTTCGTCGTCGGCGAGGCGGGCAGCATGTTCCGCTCCGCCGATTGGGGACAGACCTGGGAGAGGGTCCAGGGCCCCTATGAGGGTACCCTGTTCGGTGCCCTCGGCACTGCCAGCAGCAACACCCTGCTGGCTTTCGGTCTGCGCGGCAATCTCTATCGCTCCACCGATTTCGGCGCCACCTGGCAACAGGTTCAGCTGCTCTCCGAGAGTGGTCCGCTGGAGTTCGGCCTGGCCGGCGGCAGCCTGCTGAAGAATGGCGACGTGGTCATCGTCGGCCACGGCGGCAGCGTGCTGACCAGCAAGGATTCCGGCCGCACCTTCACCGTGATCAACCGGGCCGATCGCGCCTCGCTGGCCTCGGCTGCTGCCGATGCAGCCGGCAACCTGGTCCTGGTGGGGCAGGGCGGCGTACAGATCGCTACTCCGACTGGCGCCGAGCCAGGCCAAAAACAATAAGCCGGGGCGTATGAGCATATGAGTTCCATGAGCAGCCATCACCAGGACAAGGCGACTTTCCTCGAGCGCCTGATTTTCAACAACCGGCCGATCGTCATCGCCCTCTGCGCGCTGATCACCCTGCTGCTGCTGTGGCAGGCCTCGCATATTCGTCCCTCGACCAGTTTCGAGAAGATGATTCCGCTGGAGCATCCCTTCATCCAGAAGATGCTCGAGCACCGCAACGACCTGGCCAACCTGGGCAACACCGTGCGTATCTCCGTGGAGGCGAAGGATGGCGACATCTTCTCCAAGGAATACATGGAGACCCTGCGCCAGATCCATGACGAGGTGTTCTACATCGCCGGTGTCGACCGTTCCGGCCTGAAGTCGCTGTGGAGCCCGGCCGTGCGCTGGACCGAAGTGACCGAGGAAGGTTTCGACGGTGGCGAGGTGATCCCGCAGACCTACGATGGCTCCGAGCAGAGCCTGCAGGAGCTGCGCAGCAACGTCCTCAAGTCCGGCCAGGTCGGTCGCCTGGTGGCCAACAACTTCAAGTCGAGCATCGTCGATGTGCCCCTGCTCGAGCAGTACCCGGACCCGAACGATCAGAGCAAGCTGCTCAAGCTGGACTATCGCCAGTTCTCCCATGAGCTGGAAGAGAAAATCCGCGAGAAGTACCAGGCGCAGAACCCCAATGTGCAGGTGCACATCGTCGGTTTCGCCAAGAAGGTCGGTGACCTGATCGACGGCCTGATCATGGTGGTGGCCTTCTTCGGTATCGCCCTGGCCATTACCCTGGTGCTGCTGTACTGGTTCAGCTGGTGCATCCGCTCGACCATCTCGGTGGTCTCCACCACCCTGATCGCGGTGGTCTGGCAGCTGGGCCTGATGAACCTGGCCGGCTTCGGTCTCGATCCCTACTCGATGCTGGTGCCGTTCCTGATCTTCGCCATCGGCATCTCCCACGGGGTGCAGAAGATCAACGGTATCGCCCTGCAGTCGAGCGACGCCGACAATGCCCTGACCGCGGCCCGGCGGACCTTCCGCCAGCTGTTCCTGCCGGGCATGATCGCCATCCTGGTGGACGCGGTCGGCTTCATCACCCTGCTGGTGATCGACATCGGCGTGATCCGCGAGCTGGCCATCGGCGCCTCCATTGGTGTGGCGGTGATCGTGTTCACCAACCTGATCCTGCTACCGGTGGCGATTTCCTATATCGGCATCAGCAAGAAGGCCGTCGAGCGCAGCAAGCGCGAGGCCGGTCGCGAGCAGCCGTTCTGGCGCCTGCTGTCCAACTTCGCCCACCCGGTGGTGGCACCGATCTCCGTGGTCATTGCCCTGTCGGCCGGCGTGGCGGCCTTCTGGTACCAGAAGGAGCACCTGCAGATCGGCGACCTCGACCAGGGCGCGCCGGAACTGCGTCCGGACTCGCGCTACAACAAGGACAACGATTTCATCATCAGCAACTACTCGACCAGTTCTGACGTGCTGGTGGTGATGGTCAAGACGCCGAACGAGGGTTGCTCGACCTACGAGACCCTGGCGCCGATGGATCAGCTGATGTGGCGCCTGGAGAACACCGAGGGCGTGCAATCGGCCATTTCCATGGTCAGCGTGTCCAAGCAGGTGATCAAGGGGATGAACGAGGGCAGCCTCAAGTGGGAGACCCTGTCGCGCAACCCGGACATCCTCAACAACTCCATCGCCCGTGCCGACGGCCTGTACAACGCCGACTGCTCGCTGGCGCCGGTACTGGTGTTCCTCAACGACCACAAGGCCGCGACCCTGAAGCGTGCCGTCGCGGTGGTGCAGGAGTTCGCCGCGGAGAACAACAAGGAAGGCCTGGAGTTCATCCTGGCGGCCGGTAACGCCGGCATCGAAGCGGCCACCAACGAGGTGATCGCCACTTCCGAGCTGAAGATCCTGGTGCTGGTGTACATCTGCGTGGCGCTGATGTGCCTGATCACCTTCCGCTCCTTCGGTGCGATGCTGTGCATCATCCTGCCGCTGATCCTCACCTCCATCCTCGGCAACGCCCTGATGGCCTGGCTGGGGATCGGCGTGAAGGTGGCGACCCTGCCGGTGATCGCGCTCGGCGTGGGCATCGGCGTGGACTACGGCATCTACATCTACAGCCGCATGGAAAGCTTCCTGCGCGCCGGCCTACCGCTGCAGGAGGCCTACTACCAGACCCTGCGCTCCACCGGTAAGGCCGTACTGTTCACCGGTCTGTGCCTGGCCATCGGCGTGGTCACCTGGATATTCTCGGCGATCAAGTTCCAGGCTGACATGGGGCTGATGCTGACCTTCATGCTGCTGTGGAACATGTTTGGTGCGCTGTGGCTGCTGCCGGCTCTGGCGCGCTTCCTGATCAAGCCGGAGAAGCTGGCCGGCAAGCAGGGTGGTTCGCTGTTCGCCCACTGATCGCTATCGCGGCTGGTGCAAGGGCTCCCTCGGGAGCCCTTTTTCATTGCCTGCCGTCTATTCTCGGGTAGGGAGGAGGGGGCCTTCGAGCTGCATGGTCAGCCCTTCACGGTGCTCAATAGCGGGCCGGCATTCCGCTTCAACGAGGCCGTCTCCCTGCAGGTGCTGTGTGGCGATCAGGCCGAGGGTCGATCACTACTGGGGCCGGCTGGGTGAAGGCGGGGCGCCGCAGGCGCAGCAGTGTGGCTGGTTGAAGGATCGCTATGGCTGTCCTGGCAGGTGGTGCCCGAAGTGCTGCTGGAGATGCTGCTGGCCGAGGATCAGGCAGCGGTGCAGCGGGCGACCCAAGCCATGCTGCAGATGAAGAAGCTGGATATCGCCGCCTTGCAGCGGGCCTTCGTCGGCGAATCGCAGGCATGAAAAAGCCGCCTTGCGGCGGCTTTTTCAATGGGGCTCGAATTACATGTTGGGGTAGTTCGGGCCGCCGGTGCCTTCCGGAGCCACCCAGGTGATGTTCTGGGACGGGTCCTTGATATCGCAGGTCTTGCAGTGTACGCAGTTCTGCGCGTTGATCTGGAAGCGCTTCTCGCCGTCTTCCTGAGTCACCACTTCGTACACGCCGGCCGGGCAGTAGCGCTGTGCCGGCTCGTCGAACTTCGGCAGGTTGACGGACAGCGGGATGCTGGCGTCGGTCAGCTTCAGGTGGCAGGGCTGCTCTTCCTCGTGGTTGGTGTTGGAGAGGAACACCGAGGAGAGTTTGTCGAAGCTCAGCTTGCCGTCCGGTTTCGGGTATTCGATGCGCTGGCACTCGGCCGCCGGCTTGAGGCAGGCGTAGTCCGGCTTGTTGTCGTGCAGGGTGACCGGAATCTTACCGCCGAAGATGTTCTGGTCGATGAAGTTGAACGCACCGCCGGCGATGGCGCCGAACTTGTGGATGGCTGCACCGAAGTTGCGGCTGCGGAACAGCTCGTCGTACAGCCAGCTGGCCTTGAAGTCGTCGACATAGCCATTGAGCAGGTCGCCGCCCTGGCCGTCGGCCAGCAGCACGTCGGCCACGGCCTCGGCGGCCAGCATGCCGGACTTCATGGCGGTGTGGCTGCCCTTGATCTTGGCGAAGTTCAGGGTGCCGAGGTCGCAGCCGATCAGGGCGCCGCCCGGGAAGACCATCTTCGGCAGCGAGTTCAGGCCGCCCTTGCAGATGGCGCGAGCACCGTAGGCCACACGCTTGCCGCCTTCCAGGTACTTGGCGATCACCGGGTGATGCTTGTAGCGCTGGAACTCGTCGAACGGCGACAGGAAGGGGTTGGAGTAGGACAGGTCGACAATCAGGCCGACCACCACCTGGTTGTTTTCCAGGTGATAGAGGAAGGAGCCGCCCGGGTTCTCGTCGGACAGCGGCCAGCCGGCGGTGTGCACCACCAGGCCCTGCTCGTGCTTGGCCGGGTCGATGTCCCAGATTTCCTTGATGCCGATGCCGTAGTGCTGGGCGTCGGCTTCGGAGTCGAGGTTGAACTTCTTGATCAGCTGCTTGCCGATGTGGCCACGGCAGCCTTCGGCGAACAGGGTGTACTTGCCGCGCAGTTCCATGCCCGGGGTGTAGTAACCTTCCTTCGGGTGGCCTTCGCGGTCCACACCGAGGTCGCCGGTGATGATGCCGCGCACCACGCCGTTCTCGTCGATCAGGGCTTCCTGGGCGGCGAAGCCCGGGTAGATCTCGACGCCCAGGGCTTCGGCCTGCTGGGCCAGCCAGCGGCACAGGTTGCCCAGGGAGATGATGTAGTTGCCTTCGTTGTGCATGGTCTTGGGCACAAAGAAGTTCGGTACCTTGGCAGCCTTGTCGGCGCTCTTCAGCAGGTAGATGTCGTCGCGCTTGACTTCGGTGTTCAGCGGGGCGCCCAGTTCCTTCCAGTTGGGGAACAGTTCGTTCAGGGCGCGCGGCTCGAAGACCGCACCGGAGAGGATGTGAGCGCCGACTTCGGAACCCTTCTCGACCACGCAGACGCTGATTTCTTTGCCGGCTTCAGCGGCCTTCTGCTTCAGTCGGCAGGCGGCGGACAGGCCGGAGGGGCCGGCGCCGACGATGACGACGTCGAATTCCATAAATTCGCGTTCCACAGAGAATCTCCTACTCAAGGCTTCTTCGGTGTTGTTGATCTGGCTTGGCTAGGCTTTCTCTGGCCTGCGCGCTGGGCATTATATATACAGGCCCTTCGGCGTCCAATACAAACGTTTGTTTGAATTTTCTCAAAGCCTGATAGCGCAAGGGCTGGCGCCAGATAAAAGGGCGGTTTTTCGTGTTGACCGAAAAAGGCGTTCCGGTCAAGATACGGTCGGTTTTGCGTTCGCCGTATGGGCTGACCGTCGGTTCCGGCCGACTAGCATCACCGGCCAGGCTCGCCTTGGCGACATTCTTATTCACCGGAGAGTAACGAGGAATCCATGAAGGTTCTTGTAGCTGTCAAACGAGTGGTCGACTACAACGTCAAGGTTCGCGTCAAAGCGGACAACTCCGGCGTCGACCTCGCCAACGTCAAGATGTCGATGAACCCCTTCTGCGAAATCGCCGTCGAAGAGGCCGTTCGCCTGAAAGAGAAGGGCGTCGCTAGTGAGATCGTCGTCGTCACCATCGGCCCGAACGCCGCTCAGGAACAACTGCGCACCGCCCTGGCCCTGGGTGCTGACCGTTCCATCCTGGTCGAGACCAACGAAGAGCTGAACTCCCTGGCCGTGGCCAAGCTGCTGAAAGCCGTGGTCGACAAGGAGCAGCCGCAACTGGTCATTATGGGCAAGCAAGCCATCGACAGCGACAACAACCAGACCGGCCAGATGCTGGGCGCCCTGACCGGCTTCGCCCAGGGTACCTTCGCCTCCAAGGTTGAAGTGGCTGGCGACAAGGTCAACGTGACCCGCGAAATCGACGGCGGCCTGCAGACCGTCGCCCTGGCCCTGCCGGCGATCGTCACCACCGACCTGCGCCTGAACGAGCCGCGCTACGCGTCGCTGCCGAACATCATGAAAGCCAAGAAGAAGCCGCTGGACGTGGTGACTCCGGACGCCCTGGGCGTTTCCACCACCTCCACCGTAAAGACCCTGAAAGTCGAAGCTCCGGCTGCCCGCAGCGCCGGCATCAAGGTCAAGTCCGTGGCTGAACTGGTCGAGAAACTGAAGAACGAGGCGAAGGTAATCTAAATGACTATCTTGGTTGTTGCTGAACACACTAACGCCGCTCTGGCCGCTGCCACCCTGAACACCGTGGCCGCCGCTCAGAAAATCGGTGGTGACATTCACGTTCTGGTCGCTGGCGCCAACGCCGGTGCCGCTGCCGAAGCCGCTGCCAAAATCGCTGGCGTGAGCAAGGTACTGGTCGCCGACAACGCTGCCTTCGCCAACCAGCTGCCGGAAAACGTCGCTCCGCTGGTCGCCGAACTGGGCAAGGGCTACAGCCACATCCTTGCTGCCGCCACCAGCAACGGCAAGAACATCCTGCCGCGCGTCGCCGCTGCCCTGGATGTCGACCAGATCTCCGAGATCATCGCCGTTGAAAGCGCCGACACCTTCAAGCGCCCGATCTATGCCGGTAACGCCATCGCTACCGTGCAGTCCTCGGCTGCCGTGAAAGTGATCACAGTGCGTGGCACCGGCTTCGACGCCGCTGCTGCCGAAGGCGGTTCCGCTGCCATCGAAGCCGTGGCTGCTGGCGGCGACGCCGGCAAGTCGTCCTTCGTCGGCGAAGAGCTGGCCAAGTCCGACCGTCCGGAACTGACCGCTGCCAAGATCGTCGTATCCGGCGGCCGTGGCATGGGCAACGGTGACAACTTCAAGCACCTGTACGCCCTGGCCGACAAGCTGGGCGCTGCCGTTGGCGCCTCGCGTGCCGCCGTCGACGCCGGCTTCGTGCCGAACGACATGCAGGTCGGCCAGACCGGCAAGATCGTCGCGCCGCAGCTGTACATCGCGGTCGGCATCTCCGGTGCCATCCAGCACCTGGCCGGTATGAAGGACTCCAAGGTCATCGTCGCCATCAACAAGGACGAAGAAGCCCCGATCTTCCAGGTGGCTGACTACGGCCTGGTGGCTGACCTGTTCGAAGCCGTACCGGAGCTCGAGAAACTGGTCTGATCCGGTTTCCCGACCCAACAAAAAAACCCGCTCGATGAGCGGGTTTTTTGCTTTCCGGGGGCAGCTATTTCAGGCTTTCGAGGAACGCCTGGTAGTGCCGGGCCGTCTCCTCGGGGCGCTCGATCATCGGTGCATGGCCGCAGTCTGGCATGATCACCACGCTCGGTTGCTTCAGCAGCGGCTTCATCACCTCGATGCTGGAAACATCCAGCACGCGGTCCTGCTCGCCCCACAGCAGCAGCGTCGGTACCTGAATCTTCGGTAGCTCAGGTTCCAGGGGTACATAGCGCTCGCGCAACTGGGCGAAGATCTTGTCGTAGTGCACCTGGTTGGCCATGGACTGCTCGGCGAAGTGGCGCTTGAGCGACTCCGGCAGGGGCGGCGGGTTGACGAAGACGAAACGCATCAGCGCATCGAAGTCCTCGGCCTGGCGTACCACCAGCGGATTGGGCTGGCCGCGCTCGATCATTTCGAACATCTCGCTCTTGCATGGCGAGGTGACGCCGGCGTTGTCCAGCAAGGCGACGCTCAGGATCTGTTCGGGATGGCGGGCGGCATAGAGCGCGGCGATGTGGCCGCCCATCGAGTTGCCGATCAGGTGCAGGCGGGTGAGGCCCAGTGTCTTGGCAAAGGCATGCAGGCGCTCGGTCTGGCTGGCGACGTCGTAGTTGATGTCCGGTTTGCTGCTTTCGCCGAACCCCGGCAGGTCCGGCGCGATCACTCGGTAGTCCTTGAAGTGGCGGGCGAAGCGTAACCAGTTGTCACGGTTGGCGCCGAAGCCATGCAGCATCAGCAGGGGTTCGCCCTCTGCCGGGCCGCCTTCATAGTAATGTATGGTCAGACCCTCGACCTGCACCGTGCGGGGTTCGAGACCCGCCAGTTGCCGCTCGACGAATTGCACGCTGGCCAGCAGTGCGCCGGGGGAGAGGTAGAGCACTCCCGCAGTAGCGGCCAGCAGCAGGATGAGGCCGAGCAAGAACTTTTTCATGGCGATTCCTTATCGCTAATTATTATTAGGTGTGCGGGTTACGCTAGCATGAAGCGGTTCGGCTCCGTGAGCGAGTTGCGAACCTGTCGCCATGATCATTCGAGCGGTGCATGAGATGCGAGAAACGCTGCTGTTGAAGGCCCTGCCACTGCTGGCCCTGCTGCTGTTGCCCGGCTTGTCCGCCGCCGTCGGCAAGTGCGAGCGCCTGGTGGCCACCGGCAATCCGGAATACCCACCTTACCTGTGGCGAGATCCGCAGAGCCCGCAGCACCTGATCGGTGCCAACGCCGACCTGCTGAACCTGATCGGCGAGCAGCTCGGCGTGAAAATCGAGATCCTGCACACCGGGCCCTGGTCGCGCGCCCAGGACGAGGTACGCACCGGCCGGGTCGACCTGCTGGCCGGCGCCTTCCTTACCCTGCCACGCCTGGAGCACATGGACTACGTACACCCGGCCTTCTTCGTCACGCCCAGCGTGGTCTGGGTGCGCAAGGAACAGGGCTTCCCCTACAGCGGCTGGGAGGATCTGCGCGGACGCACCGGCGGCACTCTGGTGAATAACAGCTTCGGCCAGCAGTTTGACGCCTTCGCCAAGGCCAATCTGAACCTGGAGGAGGTGCCTAGCCTGATCCAGGCCTTCCAGAAGCTGTTGCTCGGACGCACCGACTACGTGCTGTACGAACGCTACCCGGGCGTGGCGCTGGCCAATACCCAGGGCATGCTGGACAGCCTGGAGACCCTGGAGCCGCCGATCTCAAGTGAAGGGCTGTACCTGACCCTGTCGCATAGCTCGGCCTGCAACGATCCCTGGCTGCGCGGACAGCTGGCGAAAAAGATGACAGAATTGGTCGCCGCCGGCCTGCCGGAAACTCTTCTGCAGCGCAACCTGGAGCGCTGGAAGGCCCAGCAGCTGCAAGCCGCCGACGTTCCCCCGCAAGAGCAGGAAGTGCCTCAGTGAACCGACCCCTTATTCTCGCCCTGGCGCTGCTGGCCCTGGCCGGCTGTGCCAACGACCCGGCTCCGCACGAGCAGATGCGCTTGACTACCCAGGCCGTGCAGCAGGCCCGCGCCGTCGGTGCCGACCAGCAGATCGAGGAAATGCAGCTGGCCGAGAAGAAACTGGCGCGTGCCGAGAAGAACATGGGCGAGGCCGACTACAAGCGCGCCCGCATGTTCGCCGAGCAGGCCGAACTGGATGCCCGCCTGGCCGAGGCCAAGGTACTCAACCTGAAGAGCCAGAAGCAGCTGGACGAACTGAATGCGCGGATCACCCGCCTGCGCAAGCAACTGGGGGAGATGCCGTGATGGTCAAGGTCACTCTGGGCGGCGCCATGCTGCTGTCCCTCGCCCTGCTGGGTGGATGCGCCAGCCAGCAGGGGCGCCAGGCTGTAGCGGATGCCGAAGCGAGCTTCCTGTCGGTCAAGGAAGATACCGACGTGCTGCGCAGCGCGCCCAAGGACGTGATCCGCGCCGGTGAGACGCTGGCCCGTGCCGAGCGCCTGTCCAGCTATTGGGGCAGCGGCCAGGATGTCGAGCATTTCGCCTTCCTCAGTCAGCGCTACAGCCAGATTGCTCGGCAGCATGCCGAGTTGAACCTCAACCAGGAGCGTCTGGCCAAGCTCGAGCTCGAGCGCGAGCGCCTGCAGCTGGCGCTGCGCGAAGCCAAGCTGCTCAGTGCCCAGCAGCAGGGCCAGTGGCTGGAGGAGCAGGTGGTCAGCCTGGCCGCCAGCGAAACCGACCGTGGCCTGGTGATGACCCTCGGTGACGTGCTGTTCGATGCCGGCCGTACCGAGCTCAAGGCTTCGGCCAACCGCACCATCCTCAAGCTGGTGCAGTTCCTGCAGATTAACCCGCGGCGCACGGTGCGCATCGAGGGCTATACCGACAATCGTGGCGATGCCCGGGAAAATCTCGAGCTCTCTCGCGCACGCGCGCAGGCGGTGGCCGATCTGCTGACCGACCTCGGCATCGAAGGGCGGCGCCTGGAGGTGGTGGGGTACGGTGAGGCTCATCCATTGGCCGAGAACGCCTCGGCCAAAGGGCGTGCGCAAAATCGCCGGGTGGAGATCCTGATCTCCGATGAGGCCGGCAAGCTCGGCGCCCAGCGCTGACACAGCCGTCGCTGCAGCGAAAACCCCGGAGCCCAGGCCCGGGGTTTTTTGTTGGGTCACAGTCTGATGTGAGTGGTGCAAATTTCACTCTGAGCTGGAACAGATGAAACTGTACCGCTAGCATATTTCCTGACTGTATCGCCAAGACTGAACTGTATTTCGCTACTGTTATGGTTCAGTCGCGAATGGAGTTTCCTCATGACCAGTTTGTTGCTTTACCAGCGTATCGCCCAGCAGCTGGCCGAGGATATCCGTCGTGGCGTCTACCAACCGGGCGAGCGCGTGCCTTCGGTGCGCAAGATGAGTTCGCAGCTCAGCGTCAGCCACGCCACCGTGCTGCAGGCCTACGCCAATCTCGAGGACATGGGCCTGATCCGTGCCCGCCCGCAGTCCGGCTTCTATGTGCACCAGACCGCCGGCCTGACCGCGCCGACCCCGGACATCGCGCGGGTCGAGCGGCCGTCCATGGTCACCCGCAGCAGCATCATCAGCCAGGTGCTCACCGAGTCGCGCCAGGAAGGGGTGTTCCCCCTCGGCGCCGCCGTTCCGCACGTGGACTACCTGCCGGTGCGCTCGCTGCACCAGCAACTGGCCAAGGTCACCCGCTTCCAGAGCCCGCGCGCCTTCAGCTACATGTTCAGCCCCGGCTACGAGCCGCTGCGGCGCCAGGTGGCGATCCGCATGCGCGACGCCGGCGTGGTGGTCGACCCTTCCGAGGTGGTGATCACCCACGGCTGCGTGGACGCCATCCACATGGCCCTGCGGGTCGTGACCCAGCCAGGTGACCTGATCGCCGCCGAGTCGCCGACCTACTACGGCCTGCTGCAACTGGCCGAAGTGCTGGGTCTGAAAGTCATCGAGATCCCCAGCGACCCGACCACCGGGCTCAGCCTTGAGGCCCTGCAGCTGGCCGCCAACCAGTGGCCGATCAAGGCCCTGGTGCTGACCGCGCGGCTGTCCAACCCGCTCGGTGGCAGCATCCCCGAGGAGCGCCAGAAGCAGCTGCTGCGCCTGACTGCCGACCACGGCATCCGGGTGATCGAGGACGACATCTACGGCGAGCTGCTGTTCGAGCCGGGCCGCAGCAAGGCGCTCAAGGCTTTCGATCGCGACGACCAGGTGGTGTATTGCTCGAGCTTCTCCAAAACCCTGTCGCCGGGCGTGCGCATCGGCTGGATCATCGCCGGGCGCTATCAGGAGGAGGTGGAGCGGCTGCAGACCTTCAGCACCCATTCGGCCTGCAGCGTGACCCAGATGGGCGTGGCTGCCTACCTGGAGAACGGCGGCTACGACCGCCACCTGCGGCACATCCGCCAGGAGTACCGCAAGAACATGACCGCCTACCAGCTGGCGGTGCAGCAGCACTTCCCGGAAGGCACGCAGATGACCCGGCCCAATGGTGGCTTCATCCTCTGGGTCAGCCTGCCGGGCAAGGTCAGCGCCCAGGAGCTGCATGTGCGTGCGCTGCAGCAGGGCATCAGCATCGCCCCGGGGCTGATCTTCAGTAACACCGAGCAGTTCAACCACTGCTTGCGGCTGACCTGCGGCGTGCCGTGGAATCGTGAGTCCGAGCGGGCGATCATGACTCTCGGTGCCCTGGCCAAGCAGCTCTGCCAGGAAAACGCTTAACCCGAAACGGCTGGCGGCTCCGTCTACCCGGGCGAATGGACTTTTCGCCCGAGGAGACCCCGCCATGTCCAGCATCGCCCCCCAACCCCTGCTCGCCGGCTTCGGCGCCACCTTGGCGCTGGCCCTGGCCGCCTGCAGCGCCTCCCACGATGACTCGGCCAGCCGTGCTGCGCCGCCACAGCTGGCCGAGCCCGAGGCCAAGCAGGAAGTGCTGCGCGAGGAGGTGGATGCCAACGCCTCCTATGCTCAGCCCTCGGTCGCGGCGGGATCGATGGAAGCCCGCAAGGCTGTGCCACAGCTTATGCCGATGATCGCCCCGGCGGCGCCGCTGGCCGACAGCGCTGCCTTCGGCTACCAGGACGTCTACCGCGAGCAGTACCAGAAGATCGAGAGCAGCCCGGTGCAGGCCGTGGCCCAGCAGCCGGTATCGACTTTCAGCATCGACGTCGATACTGGCGCCTACGCCAACGTGCGGCGCTTCCTCAACGATGGCAGCCTGCCGCCCAAGGATGCAGTGCGCCTGGAGGAGCTGGTCAACTACTTCCCCTACGCCTATCCCAAGCCCGAGGGCGACGTGCCGTTCAGCGTCGCCACCGAGCTGGCGACCACGCCGTGGAACCCCGAGACCCGCTTGCTGCGCGTGGCGATCAAGGCTGCCGATCTGAGTGCCGCCGAGCTGCCGCCGGCCAACCTGGTGTTCCTGGTCGACGTGTCCGGCTCCATGGACCGTCGCGAGGGCCTGCCGATGGTGCAGAGCACGCTCAAGCTGCTGGTCGATCAGCTGCGCCCGCAGGACCGCGTGGCCCTGGTCACCTATGCCGGCAATGCCAGCGTGGTGCTGGAATCCACCGCCGGTAGCGACAAGGCCAAGATCCGCGCGGCCATCGACCAGCTCAGTGCGGGCGGCTCCACCGCCGGCGAGTCGGGTATCCAGCTGGCCTACCAGGAAGCGCAGAAGAGCATGCTCAAGGGCGGCATCAACCGCATCCTGCTGGCCACCGACGGCGACTTCAACGTCGGCATCAGCGACTTCGAGACGCTCAAGCAGCTGGCCGCCGACAAGCGCAAGACCGGTGTCTCGCTGACCACCCTTGGCTTCGGCACCGACAACTACAACGAGCAGCTGATGGAGCAGCTGGCCGATGCCGGTGACGGCAACTACGCCTACATCGACAACCTGCGCGAGGCGCGCAAGGTGCTGGTCGACCAGCTCAGTTCGACCCTGGCCGTGGTGGCCAAGGACGTGAAGATCCAGGTCGAGTTCAACCCGGCCGAGGTCAGCGAATACCGCCTGCTGGGCTACGAGAACCGCGCGCTGAAGCGCGAGGACTTCAGCAACGACAAGGTCGACGCCGGCGAGATTGGCGCCGGGCATACCGTCACGGCCCTGTACGAAGTGGTGCCGGTGGGCGCCAAGGGCTGGCTGGAGCCGCTGCGCTATACCCAGGCCAATGAAAAGCCGGGCAAAGCCGGCGAGATCGCCTGGCTGCGCCTGCGCTACAAGGCGCCGGAGGGTGGCGCCAGCCAGCTGGTCGAGCGCCCGATCAGCAAGGGCCAGGCGACGCCGATCAACCAGGCCAGCGAAGACCTGCGCTTCGCCGCCGCGGTGGCCGCCTTCGCCCAGCAGCTCGGGGATGCCAAGTACACCGGCGACTTTTCCCTGGCCGACAGCGCCAGGCTGGCACGCGGCGCCAAGGGCGAGGACCCGTTCGGCCTGCGCGGCGAGTTCGTGCAGCTGGTCGAACTGGCGCAGAGCCTGCAAACTCCGCAAAACGTTCAAGTCAGGGCCGACTAATTGAACCAACCCATGAGAGACGATGACGCCGCGCTGCTGCGGCGTTATCGCAACGGCGAGGCGGCCGCGTTCACCCAGCTTTACGAGCGTCACCGCCTTGGCCTGTTCCGTTTCCTCCTTGGCCTGTGCGGCGACCATGCGCTGGCAGAGGAGGTGTTCCAGGACACCTGGATGAGCCTGATCCGCAGCGCCAGCGAGCAGCGCGAAGCGGTGCTGTTCAAGACCTGGCTGTACCAGATCGCACGCAATCGCCTGATCGACCACTGGCGCAAGAGTGGTCGCCACCAGGGAAAGCTCGCTGAGTACGATGAGGCGCAGCACGCCAGCGCAGACCCGGGCCCTGGTCCCGAGCAGCAGCTGCTGCTCAGCCGCGACCAGGAGCGCCTGCAGGCGGCACTGGCCGACCTGCCCGAGGAGCAGCGCGAGGTGTTCCTGCTGCGCGCCCATGGCGACCTGGAGCTGGCTGAGATCGCCGAACTGACCCGAACCCCGGCGGAAACTGTGAAGAGCCGCCTGCGTTATGCGTTGAACAAGTTGCGTCGGCTGCTGGCCGATCCGGCTTCGGCCGAGGAGGTATCCGCATGAGCCAACAACCCCACGATCTGCAGCAGGAGCGCGAGCTGCTGGAGCATTTCCGCCAGCACAGCCAGGGCGAGCCTTCCGCCGCCGTGGATGCGCTGATCCTCGATGCCGCGCGCCAGGCCGTGAGCCCGCCGGCGCCCCGGCCGAATCCTGTCCAGCGCCTGCATGCCTGGCTGTTCGGCGCCGGCAGCCGCACCCACTGGTCGGTGGCCGTGGCCGGTCTGGCCGTCGTTGGTATCGGCCTCAACCTGGCGCTGCATACCCGCGATCAGTTGCCGCAAACCTACGATGCGCCGGCTCCAGCCTCTGCCCCGGCACTGCAGGAAATGGCGCCGGTCATGGAAGCGCGCAAGCAGAGCGCCGAACCCGAGTACAAGAAGGCCGAACAGGCGCAGCGCTCAAGTACCGGCTCGGGCGCTTCCTTCGCCGTCTCGCCGGCGGCCAACGCCGCGCCAAGGCCAATGGCGCCGCCCACGCCGCAGGCCGCAGCGCCGGCTGGAGCGCTGGCTGATTCTGCAGGGTCGGTCGAGGCCGATGTGGCCCGTGATCAGGCTCAGCCGACTGCCATGCTCAAGCAGAAGGCCCAGGCCGCAGCCAGAAGCAATGAGGCTCCAGAAAAGCTCCAGGCAGGGGCATCGCCCAAGGTGCTGCAAGAGACGCTTAATGAGGATCAGTTGGCCGAAACCCTGGGGCATTCCGCCGTGCCTGAGGCGCCGCCACTGGAGCTGCGTTTGCGCACTCTGCTGCAGCTGCGCCGCGAGGGTAAACAGGCCGAGGCGGACAGGCTGCTGGCCGCGCTGAAACAGGAGTTCCCGCAGCGTGACCTGGAGTCGGAGCTCAAGCGCCTGCAACGCGAGGCAGAAAAGCCGGCCAGTTCCCGCTAGGCATGCTGCTGGGCGGTAGAATGCCGCCCTCAACCGCGCAGGGAGCCGCGCCATGGCCAATATGGAAACCCCGGAAGAGACTGCAGAGTCGCTGGGCAAGCTCGTGATCAAGCTGCTCTGGGAGCTGGCCAAGCTGGTGCTGCCCATTGTCGCCGTGGCCATTCTCGCGCCCTGGGCGGCGCTGGCGCTGGTGGCAACCTTCGCGCTGCTCACCGGGCTGTGCGCCCGGCTGGGCTGGCGCCGCGTGGCTGCGGTCCTGAGCTGGCTGCTGACCGCTGCGGTGATCGGTCTGAGCTTCTCTCTGTTCGCCTGGCTGTCGGCCTGGTGGGCACTGCCGCTTTGCGCGCTGCTGCTGTTGTTCGGCCTGGCGCTGGTGGCCAGCTACGAGAAGCGTCTCGGCCTGGCCAAGGCCAAGCCACAAATAGCCGAAATCGCCACGTCGAGCGGCTCCAGCGCCTGGGGTGGAGGTGATCTGCAGACGCCGGAAGGCGAGACCATCCGCACCTTCGCCTGGGGCGAGATCGCCATGGGCGGGCCGACCTACGGCAGCTACCTGTTCCCCGATGGCGTACTGCTGGAGGGCCTCGGTGCCTCGGTACGCTTTTCCGCCAGTGGCCGCTACTTCGCCGCGCCGCTGCCAAGCCGCGAACGCTGGGGCCTGTTGATTCTCGACCGCCAGCAGCGGCGCGTGTACCGCAATGCCGAGATCGGCGAATTCTGGGAGATCGACGAGTTCAGCGACGAGGCCATCGGCGGTCGGCACAGCCCGCTGGTGGGCAACCAGGGTTATCGCATGCCGCTGGCCGAGCTGCTGGCGCAGAGCGAGGGTGTCGACCTGGTGGCGATGCGTGACCTGTGGCTGGAGCCGGGCTGGTCGGTGGAGCTGGGCGGGCGCGATTTCCCTGCGCCGGCCGCGGCGCATCGCCTGCGTGGCGTGCCGTACCTGCCGGAAACCCTGCGCGAGCTGGAGGACCCGCTGCAGCCGCTGCGCTACCCGGCACTGCGTCTGGAGATCGATGGCGAACCCAGCGACCTCCTGCTGGCGGCTGACGAGCTGCCGCTGTGGCGCGACGACGGCCAGGCCCTGGTCTGCCGTATCGGCCGCGCCTGGCCGAAGACACTCTGGCTCTGGCAGGCCGGGCAGGGCTGGCGCGAGTTGCCCGAGCCCTGGATGGCCGCCGAGGCGGAACCGGGGCTGCTCTGGGACGAGCCCTGCGCGCTGAGCCAGACGGAGCTGCATCTGCAGGGGCGCCTGGCGACGGCGCAGCTCGACCATCTGGGCTTCGGTTACCAGCTGCAGCATTACTACGGTGAAGTAGAAATCGTCATTGGTCATGACCCAGAAGGACGCCTGCTGCTCGGTGACCAGCAGGGCGCCGGGTTGACCCGCGTCCTGCCGCTGGAGGCCAAGGGCGTGCGTGGCGAGGGCGCTGTGCTCGGCGAGGCGATGACGGGCGGCGAGTCGCCGCGCTTCGAGTGGCGGCGCGACAGCCGCGATGGTCGCCTGGGCGCCTATGCCTGTCGAATCGGCGACTGGCAGCTGGAGGGCGAGTGGCTGCTCGATCATAGGGTGTCCGACTGTGGTCGCTACCTGGCCTTGATCGCGTTTGCCGAGGCGCCGGCGGTGCCGCACAGGCTCTGCGTCGCGGACCTGCAGCGGCGTGTCCTGCTGGAGTTCGCGCAGCGTCCGCTGGTTGCTGGACTGCTGGACTTCCGTGCGGGCGTGCTGAGTCTGGCCTGCATCGTCGGTCGGCTGGGGCGCGACGAGCGGGATACGGCCCTGCATCGTTACCACCAGGCAGCACCGGCGGCCGAGCAGGCGGCAGGCTTCGTCGAGCGAGACGAGCACTCGCGGCTGTATCAGCGCCGCCACGCGCTGCGCGTCGCTGCGGGCGGTCTGCAGGCGCTGCCGGGCTGGCGCCTGGTGGAGCGTCCGCAGGTGGCCAATGCCGACGGTGACTTCATCCTGCCGGCGCCCGGTGGGCGGGATGCCGCCTGGCTGTTCGGGGCGCAGAGCGAGTATCGCGACGGCTACCCGCGTGAGCGCCACCCGCGCGGCGATGGCTGTCTGCTCACCGCCTCTGGGATGGGCCTGGCCGATGTCGGCCCCGCGCTGATCTGGTCGGCCGATGGCCGCTATCTGGCGCTGACCCGCCATGTGCCTCGTATGCAGGCTAGCGAGCGGGCCGACACCGACCTCTGGTACCTGCTGCTGCTCGATATGCAGGCACGCACCTTGCGCCAGGGCGAGCAACACCTCGGCTGCATGCCGCATTTCCAGCGTTTCGACGCCCATGGCCTCGAGTGGCGGGTCCTGCCCACCGACTGGGAACATGAAGATTCCGCCTCCGAATGGCAGGCTTGCCGACAGCCGCTGGAGGCGCTGCTGGCGCTGTCCGCAGTCGCGCTGCAGCCCTGTGGCGAGCTCTGGCTGCCGGCCGCGGAACTGGCGCGTGCCGAACAGTGGCAAGGTCTGGATCGCCGGCATCTGCAGGCCTGGTGCAACATGAGGTAAAGCCTGCGGCTTGCCAGATCGCGGGTCTGGGGCGAGCATGAAGGCATTCTTCAGGCAAACCTGCTGATCATGAAACTTATTCGTCCGATAGCCCTGGGCCTGGTCGTCACCTTGCTGGCGGCCTGTGACCAGGCGCCGGCGCCTCCCGAGCCGACCCCGGCGCCAGAACCTACCGCTCCTGCCGTGGAGCAACCCAAGGTGCCCGCTCAGCCAGTCGAGGTGGAGCGCACCGTCGAGGCCAAGCCGGAGCAACCGCCCGCACCACCGGACAAGGCGCCAGAGGCGGCTCGCGTACTGCCCAAGGCCGCACAGGAGCCCGCACCCAAGGTCGAGCCCTTGCCAGCCGACAAGCTTGATCTGCGCCTGCCGGATGAACTGGTACAGCGCCTGGAGCTGGGGGCTCCGCTGGAACAGTCCGAGCGCGAGCCGCTGTTGCCGCCGTTGTTCGTGGAGAAACCGGCCGAGCCCGGTCCCTATCAGCTCAACGGCCGACTGATCACCAATGACCGGGTGGATGACTACTGGGATTCGGTGGAAGGGGCGGAGCTGCAGATCGAGTTCCGCAACTAGTGCGTCGTGGCGCCAGCTCTTGCGTCGCCGAGAGCGGCGCCGGCAGGCACCAGCCCGGAGTGGTGGCTGGTGCCTGCCGAGTCGAGCCTCAGTCGACGAACAGGTCGGTCATCAGCTTGCCGGCCGGGTCGTAGCGGTACTGCTCGAAGTCCGTCTGGCCCTGTTCGCGCAGGATCTCCTCGTCGATCAGCAGACGGCCGCTGATGCTGCGTTCGCTGCTGCTGAGGATGGCGCAGGCGGCATCGGCCATGATCGCAGGCCAGCGCGCGGCCTTCATCACGGCGGGGCCGCCGGCCTCGAATTCGATGGCGGCGGTGGCGATCACCGTCTTCGGCCACAGCGCGTTGACGCTGATGCCGTACTTCCTGAATTCCTCGTGCATCCCCAGGGTCAGCATGCTCATGCCGTACTTGGTGGTGGTGTAGGGGCCGTAGCTGGCGAACCACTTGGGATCGAGGTTGAGCGGCGGCGACAGGCTGAGGATATGGCCCTGGGTCTTCTTCAGGTAGGGCAGCGCCGCCTGGCTGCAGACCATCACGGCGCGAGTGTTGATCTGGAACATCAGGTCGTAGCGTTTGGGCTCCAGGTGCTCGACGCCCTTGAGGCGGATGGCGCCGGCGTTGTTGATCAGCGCATCGATGCCGCCGAAGTGCTCGGCAGCCTGGGCCGTGGCCGCTTTCACGGCTTCTTCGTCACGCACGTCCAGCTGCAGGGGCAGGGCCTTGCCGCCGGCGGCGACGATTTCCTCGGCCACCGAGTAGATGGTGCCCGGCAGTTTCGCGTGGGCCTCGGCGCTCTTGGCCGCGACCACGATATTGGCGCCGTCGGCGGCGGCCTTGAGGGCGATTTCGCGGCCGATGCCGCGGCTGGCACCGGTGATGAACAGGGTCTTGCCGGAAAGGGACATGCTCGGTCTCTTGTGGTCGGTTGGGTGGGGCTCGTTGGTCCCTCACCCCAGCCCTCTCCCGGAGGGAGAGGGGGCGGTTTTTATTTGGCCCGGATGCAATCCGGGTTGGATTGGCTCCCGGATTTCATCCGGGCTACGGCCGCATCAGGCGTCGGCCTCGATTTCCACCAGCAGCTGACGGTTCTTGACCTGGTCGCCCTGGCTCACGCCGACCCGGCGCACCACGCCGTTGGCGCCGGCCTTGAGCGGGTGTTCCATCTTCATGGCTTCCAGCACCACCAGGAGCTGGCCCTTGCTGACGCGCGCGCCTTCCTCGACCAGTACCTCGACGATGGCGCCGTCCATCGGCGCCTTCACCGCGCCTGAGCTGGCGGCGTTCTGCCCGCCGGCCGGTTCGTGGGTCACGTCGGTGAGTTCCAGGTTGCCGAAGTGACCGAACAGCCACAGGTGGTCGCCGTCGTGGTGGTAGGCCTGGCGGCGGCGGATGCCGTCCTGCTCCAGGGTCAGCCAGCGGCCATCGCTGGCCAGCAGGCGCAGTTCAATCTGGCTGTCGCCCACGCGGGCGCGCAGCTGCGGCTGGGCGCCATCGCCGAGCACGTCCAGCTCGATCTCGTGCTTGTGTTCGCCCTGTTTGAGGATGAAGCGCCACGGCGCGCTGCCGGCACTGCGCCAGCCGGCCAGACCCGACTGGTGGCTGCGGCTGTTGGCCGATTCCTGATAGAGCAGGGCGGCAGCAATGGCCAGCTCGCTGGCGGCCGGCGCCTGCGGGGCCAGGCTTTCGTCGCTGGCAAAGTGCTCGGCGATAAAGGCCGTGGTGGCGTTGCCGGCGGCGAACTCAGGGTTGGCCAGCAGGTTGGCGAGGAAGCGCTGGTTGCCGTTGACCCCCAGCAGCACGCAGTTCTCCAGGGCGCGCACCAGCTTGCGCCGGGCGTCCTCACGGGTCGCGCCGTAGGCGATGACCTTGGCCAGCATCGGGTCGTAGAAGGGCGTGACTTCCTGACCTTCCACCAGGCCATGGTCGATGCGGATGCCTTCCAGCAATTCCGGTTCCCAGCGCAGCACACGGCCGGTTTGCGGCAGGAAGTTGTGCGCCGAATCCTCGGCGTACAGGCGCACTTCCATGGCATGGCCGGTGAGGCTGATCTCGTCCTGCGCAAGCGGCAGCGCCTGGCCTTCGGCCACGCGGATCTGCCAGGCCACCAGGTCCTGCCCGGTGATCAGTTCGGTGACCGGGTGCTCCACCTGCAGGCGGGTGTTCATTTCCAGGAAGAAGAACTCGCCGCTGGCATCCAGCAGGAATTCCACGGTGCCGGCGCCGACATAGTTGACCCGTGCGGCGGCCTTGACTGCTGCCTCGCCCATGGCGCGGCGCAGTTCCGGGGTCATCACCGGGCAGGGCGCTTCCTCGACCACCTTCTGGTGGCGGCGCTGCACCGAGCAGTCGCGCTCGCCCAGATAGACGATGTGGCCGTGCTGGTCGCCGAACACCTGGATCTCGACGTGGCGCGGACGGATCACCGCACGCTCCAGAATCAGCTCGCCGGAACCGAAGGCGTTCTGCGCTTCCGAGCGGGCAGTGCGGATCTGCTCCTGCAGCTCGCTGGCCTGATGCACCAGGCGCATGCCGCGACCACCGCCGCCGGCGCTGGCCTTGATCATCAGCGGATAGCCGATGCGCTCGGCCTCACGCACCAGGGTGTCGTCGTCCTGAGCCGCGCCTTCGTAGCCGGGAATGCACGGCACGCCGGCTTCGAGCATGGCGATCTTCGACAGGCGCTTGCTGCCCATCAGGTGGATGGCTTCCACGGTCGGGCCGATGAAGACGATGCCGGCAGCCTCACAGGCGCGGGCAAAGTCGGCGTTCTCGGAGAGGAAGCCGTAGCCCGGGTGGATGGCGTCGGCGCCGGTCTTCTGCGCCGCTTTGATGATGTTGTCGATCACCAGGTAGGACTGGTTGACCTGCGCCGGGCCGATGCACACGGCCTCGTCGGCCACCTGTACGTGGCGGGCGCCGGCGTCGGCCTCGGAGTACACCGCCACGGTGCGGTAGCCGAGTTCCTTGGCGGTGCGCATGACGCGGCAGGCGATTTCACCGCGGTTGGCGATCAGGATCTTGTTGAAGGCGGGCATCGTCGTGCTCCTGCTAGTCGTAGCCCGGATGCAATCCGGGGTGTCGGTTCCCGGATTGCATCCGGGCTACTTCGATTTGTTCCCTCGCCCATGAATGGGAGAGGGGAGAGTCACTCCACCCACTTCGGCTTGCGCTTCTGCACGAAGGCCATGGTGCCCTCCATGCCTTCGCTGCTCAGCACCGCTTCGGCGAACTGGCCGGCTGCGTGGTCGAGCAGGCTGCCGAGGTGCTCGGTCTCGGTGGCCAGCAGCAACGCCTTGGTCGCGGCGTTGGCGCCGGGGGCGCACTGGCGAATCTGCTGCAGGCTCTCGGCGAGGCGGTCGACCAGGGCCTGGTCGTCGGTTTCGCTGAAGTGCACCAGGCCCAGGCGCAGGGCCTCGGCGCCGTCGAAGCGGGCGGCGGTCAGGGCCAGGCGGCGGGCCTGGGTCAGGCCGATGCGCCGCACCACGAAGGGCGCGATCTGCGCCGGCAGAATCCCCAAACTGGTTTCCGGCAAGCCGAACTTGGCCTGGGCGTGGGCGATGGCGATATCCGAGACGCAGGCCAGGCCGAAACCACCACCGAGTACCGCGCCCTCCAGCACGGCGACCAGCACCTGCGGCGCGCACTGGGCTTCCTCCAGCAGGCTGCCGAAAGCCCGGTTCAGCTCGCGGTAGGCGTCGCCTCCCTTCGCTCGGGCAGAGGCCATGTCCTTGATGTCGCCACCGGAGCAGAAATGGCCGCCGGCGCCGCGCAGCACCAGGGCACGCACGCTCTGGTCATGGCGCACGGCACGCAACACAGCGCGCAGTTCCTCGACCATGGCCAGGCTCATGGCGTTGCGGCTGTCCGGGCGGTTGAGGGTGACGTGCAGCACGCCACCTTCAAGGTTGAGCAGCAGGGTGTCGCAGTTCGGCAGCTCGGCCATGACGTGCTCCTTACTTCTTTTTGCCAGGCAGAATGCCCATCAGCTTGCAGATGATGCCCAGCATGATTTCGTCGGCACCACCGCCGATGCTGACCAGGCGCACATCGCGGTAGGCGCGGGAAACCGGGTTGTCCCACATGAAGCCCATGCCGCCCCAGTACTGCAGGCAGGCGTCGGAGACTTCGCGGCCGAGGCGACCGGCCTTGAGCTTGGCCATGGAGGCCAGCTTGGTGACGTCGCGGCCTTTCACGTACTGCTCGGTGGCCTGGTACACCAGGGCGCGCAGGCATTCGATCTCGGTCTGCAGTTCGGCCAGGCGGAAGTGGATCACCTGGTTGTCGATCAGCGGGTTGCCGAAGGTGTGGCGCTGCTTGCAGTACTCGATGGTGCTGTCCACGCAGTGCTCCAGGCCCTTGATCATGTTGGCCGCGCCAAACAGGCGCTCTTCCTGGAACTGCAGCATCTGCATCATGAAGCCTGCGCCTTCGTGGCCGATGCGGTAGCGCTGCGGTACGCGCACGTTGTCGAAGAACACCTGAGCGGTTTCCGAGCTGCGCATGCCGAGCTTGTCCAGATGCGGGCTGACGGTGATGCCCGGGGTCTTCATCGGCACCACGATCAGCGACTTGTTCACGTGCGGCTTGTCGTCGCTGGTGTTGGCCAGGAGGCAGATGAAGTCGGCCGACGGGGAGTTGGTGATCCACATCTTGCTGCCGTTGATCACGTAGTCGTCGCCGTCCTTGCGGGCGGTGGTCTTCAGGCCGGCCACGTCGGAACCAGCACCCACTTCGGAGACGCCGATGCAGCCGACCATGTCGCCGGCAATCGCCGGAGCGAGGAACTGCTCGCGCAGTTCATCGGAGCCGAAGCGGGCCAGGGCCGGGGTGCACATGTCGGTCTGCACGCCGATGGACATCGGGATGCCGCCGCAGCGGATGGTGCCGAACTCTTCGGCGGCGACGATGGAGTAGCTGTAGTCCAGGCCCATGCCGCCGAACTTTTCCGGCTTGGAGATGCCCAGCAGGCCCAGATCACCGGCCTTCTTGAAGATCTCGTGGATCGGGAAGCGACCGTCCTTTTCCCATTCGTCGACGTGCGGGTTGATTTCCTTCTCGACGAAATTCCTGACCGTGCGGCGCAGTTCTTCGTGTTCCTGGGTAAAGATCATGATGCAGGCTCCTAATGGGGTTACAGGCGGGCGACGCCAAAGGTGGACGATTTGAGCGGCCGTACCGCGGCCTCCGCGCAGATGTCGAGCAGAAAGCCCAGCAGCTTGCGGGTATCGCGCGGGTCGATCAGGCCGTCGTCCCACAGGCTGGCAGTGCCGTAGAGCGCGGTGGATTGGCTGTCGAGTTTCTGCGCAGTCATCTGCTCGAGCATGTCGAGCATTTTCGGATCGGCTTCCTTGCCTTCCTTGAGGTGCTTCTCCTCGGTAACGATGCGCAGCACCTTGCCGGCCTGCGCGCCGCCCATCACGGCGGTCTTGCTGTTGGGCCAGGCGAAGATAAAGCGCGGATCCAGCCCTCTACCGCACATGGCGTAGTTGCCTGCGCCGTAGGAGCCGCCGACGACTATGGTCAGCTTGGGCACGGTGGCGTTGGCCACGGCCTGGATCATCTTCGAGCCGTGCTTGATCACGCCGTTCTGCTCGGACTCCGTCCCCACCATGAAGCCGGTGGTGTTGTGGAAGAACAGGATCGGCGTATTGCTCTGCTCGCACAGCTGGATGAACTGGGCAGCCTTGGCCGCGCCACGCGGGGTGATCGGGCCGTTGTTGCCGATGATGCCGCAGCTGTGGCCTTCGATGGCCAGGTGACCGCAGACGGTCTGGCTGTCGAACTCGTTCTTGAAGTCGAGGAACTCCGAGCCGTCGGCGATGCGCGCGATGATCTCGCGCACGTCATAGGGCTTCTTGGCATCGGCCGGGACTATGCCCAGCAGCTCCTCGGCCGGGTACAGCGGCTCGCGCCAGGTACGTTTCTCACGAGCCGGCAGTTGTTGGTTCCACGGCAGCATGCCGACGATCTCGCGGGCCAGGCGCACGCCATCGGCGTCGTTCTCGGCCAGGTATTCGGCGGTGCCGGCGACCTGGGCATGCATCTCGGCGCCGCCCAGCTGTTCGTCGGTGGCCACTTCACCGGTGGCGGCCTTGAGCAGGGGCGGGCCGGCGAGGAACATCTTGGCCTTGCCGCGCACCACCACCACGTAGTCGGACAGGCCCGGCTGGTAGGCGCCGCCGGCGGTGCTGGAACCGTGCACCACGGTGATCTGCGGCAGGCCCATGGCCGACATGCGCGCCTGGTTGGCGAAGCCGCGCGCGCCTTCGACGAAGATGTCGGCGGCGTAGTTGAGGTTGGCGCCGCCGCTTTCGGCCAGGGTCACCACCGGTAGTTTGTTCTCGAAGGCGATCTGCTGCAGGCGCAGGGATTTCTTCAGCCCGGTGGGGGAGATGGTGCCGCCCTTGATCGCGCTGTTGTTGGCGATCACCAGGCTGCGCACACCGGCGATGTAGCCGATACCGGCGATGATGCCGCCGCCGGCCATGCTGCCGTCCTTGTCGTCGTGCAGCTTGTAGCCGGCCAGCGAGGACAGCTCGAGGAAGGGCGCGCCCGGGTCGAGCAGCAGGTTCAGGCGCTCGCGCGGCAGCAGCTGGCCGCGGCGCTCGAACTTGGCCTTGGCCTCATTGGCCTTGTCCAGCACCTTCTGCTCCACGTCGCGGAAGCTGGCGATGGCGGCCAGCATGGCCTCGCGGTTCTGCGCGAAGCCTTCGCCGTGAACGTCGATTTCCGACTGGATGACAGGCATGGGGTTACTCCTGATCCTTGAATACTTCGGGCAGATAGGCCCGGTGGAAGCCGTTGTAGGACTCGCTGGATTTCGCCTTGCCCAGGGTCCAGGCACGGGTACCCTGGCTGGCGGCGCCATCGATGCGGATGGTGTTGCCACTGATGAAGTTGGCGCCCGGGGTGAGCAGGAAGACGATGGCCGAAGCCACCTCCGACTCGGTGCCGATGCGCTGCAGCGGCACGTGATCCTTGAGGTTGCGGATCATGTTCTTCATGGACTCCGGGTAGGTATCCATGCCGCTGGAGGCAATCCAGCCCGGCGCCACGGCATTGACCCGCACGCCCGAATGGCCCCATTCGTAGGCGGCGGTTTTGGTGAAGTTCTCCATGCCGGCGCGTGCGGCTCCGGAGTGGCCCATGCCGGGCATGCCGCCCCACATGTCGGCGAGCATGTTGACGATGCTGCCGCCGGTCTTGCTCATGCTCTGCAAGTAGACTTCCTTGGCCACCAGGAAGCCGCCGACCAGGTTGGTGCGCACCACCGTCTCGAAGCCTTTCTGGTTGATGCCGATCAGCGGTGCCGGGAACTGGCCGCCGGCGTTGTTGACCAGGTGATGGATGTGGCCCTGCTCGGCGATGACCGCCTTGACCATGGCCTTGACCGCTTCCTCGTCACGGATGTCGCACACCTGGAAGCTGGCCTTGCCGCCGTCCTCGAGGATTTCGCCGCAGGTCTTTTCCAGCTTTTCCAGCTTGCGCCCGACCAGCACCACCCGGGCGCCCAGGTGAGCCAGTTCGTGGGCCACGCAGCGGCCGATGCCGCTGCCGCCGCCGGTGACCAGGATGGTCTGGCCGCTGAACAGGCCGGGCTTGAATACGGAGTCGTAACTCATCGTGTGTGTTGTCCTTACAGGCTGTCAGCCAGTGCACGCGGCACCGGAACCGGGAATTCCAGCAGCTGCTGGGCGAAGGCCTTGCCCTGCGGGTCGATGCGCAGGCTGGCGACACCGCCACCGCCCAGGGCGTTCTCCAGCAGGAAGTTCAGGCTGTGGCTGCCCGGCAGGTGCCAGCGGCTGACCTTGCCGGTCTGGCCGTCGAGAACATGCGCCATCCATTGCGCCACGGCGCCTTCGGAGAGCGCAGCCGCGATCCACGCCAGATACTCGGGTTTTCTGGCCATCACGCCGATGTTGCTGTGGTTGCCCTTGTCGCCGGAGCGGGCGACGGCCAGCTTGATCAGCGGCACGGTCGCATCGGCGTTGCCGGCCGGGGTGGGCAGGGCGGCTGCGTCGGCGACCTGGCCGGCGTCGAACACGGCGACTTCCGGCAGGGCGACTGGCTGGCGCTCACCGTCGATCTCCACTTCCAGCGCACAGGCGCTCTTGTCGACCAGGAAGCTGAACAGGCGGATCACCGGGTAGACGGTGGGGCGCCCGCCGACGATGCCGGTCAGGCCCGGCGCCATGCCGGTGGCCGCCTGGGCGATCTCGCGGGAGAACAGGATCAGTGCTTCCTTCTTGGCGTGACGCACGCCGAGCTTGACCACCACTTCGCGGGTGTCCTTCCTCTGGGCGTGAGGTCCATAAGTGGCCTCGGTGCCCAGCAGCTCGATGCACACTTCCTTGTACGGACCCCAGCCGCGCTCGGCGAACATCTCTTCGGTCTTGTTGATGATGGCCTGGCTGACGCGCTCGGCCTTGGCCACGGCATCGATGCCGGCCAGCAGGCAGCTGGCGGTGCAGCGGAAGCCGTCCGGGTGGGTGGCGCTGACCTTGTACTGGGCGGTCGGCGCAAGGCCGCGGGCGCCTTTCAGCTCGACGCGGTTGGCGCCGACCTGGGTCAGTTGCACCTGGGTGAAGTCGCAGACCACATCGGGCAGGTAGTAGGCACGCGGGTCGCCGATCTCGTAGAGCATCTGCTCGCCTACCGAGAGGGTGGAGATCAGCCCGCCGGTGCCTTCGGGTTTGGCAACCACGAAGCTGCCGTCGGCCTGCACCTCGACGATGGGGAAGCCAATATGTTCGTAGTCCGGCACGTCGCGCCAGTCGGTGAAGTTGCCGCCGGTGCACTGCGCGCCGCATTCGATGATGTGACCCGCCAGAGCGGCCTGGGCCAGCTTGTCGTAGTCGCTCCAGGCCCAGTCGAATTCATGTACCAGCGCGGCGCTGACCACCGCGCTGTCGACCACGCGGCCAGTGATGACGATATCGGCGCCGGCCTCCAGCGCGGCGACTATGCCCGGCGCGCCGAGGTAGGCATTGACCGACACGCACATCGGCGGCAGCGGGGCGCCGGTGAACATTTCGCTGGTGCCGGCCTTGGCCAGCTCGCCCAGCTTGGGCTGCAGGTTGTCGCCATGCAGCACGGCGATCTTCAGGTTGACCCCGGCCTTCTCGCAGGCCGCAGCCAGGGCCTTGGCGCAGGAGGTGGGGTTGACGCCGCCGGCGTTGCTGATCACGCGGATCTTCTTTTGCGCGATCTCGCCCAGCAGCGGGGCCAGCACCTCGACGAAGTCGGTGGCATAGCCCTCGTCCGGCTTCTTCATGCGCGCGCCGGCCATGATCGACATGGTCACTTCGGCGAGGTAGTCGAACACCAGGTAGTCCAGTTCGGCGCCGCGAACCAGCTGGGCGGCGGCAGTGGAGGTATCGCCCCAGAAGGCGGAAGCGCAGCCGATGCGTACGGTTTGGGTCATTGGAGTTGTCCGCAACACATGAATAGGGTGAAGCGAACACTACCAAGCAAGCGCTTGGTTGAAAAGTCTTTGTGGCGACTTTCTACCCCAAGCGCTTGCTCGGCTGCCCGGCAGCCCCCTAACATCCACGGCGCAACGAGTATTCATGTGGGGTAGTGATGAGCCTGGACGAACAGAAAGCCCGGAAGGTGATGCAGGCGCTGGTGGCGCGTGGCGAGCTGACCGATCCGGAAAGCCCGCGTGGCAAGCTGCTGCAGACCGCCGCCCACCTGTTCCGCAGCAAGGGCTACGAGCGCACCACGGTCCGCGACCTGGCCAGCGCCGTGGGTATCCAGTCCGGCAGCATCTTCCACCACTTCAAGAGCAAGGACGAAATCCTCAAGGCGGTGATGGAGGAAACCATCCTCTACAACACCGCGCTGATGCGTGCCGCCCTGGCCGAGGCGCAGGGCCCGCGTGAGCGGGTGCTGGCGCTGATTCGCTGCGAGCTGCAGTCGATCATGGGGGGCACCGGCGAGGCCATGGGAGTGCTGGTCTACGAATGGCGCTCGCTGTCCGAGGAAAGTCAGGCCTACATCCTCAGCCTGCGTGACAGCTATGAGCTGATCTGGCTCGAGGTACTGGGCGAGGCGAAGACGGCCGGGCTCTGCCAGTCCGACCCCTTCGTCCTGCGGCGCTTCCTCACCGGCGCGTTGAGCTGGACCACCACCTGGTTCCGCCCGGGCGGCAAGATGAGCCTCGACGAGCTGGCCGAGCAGGCTCTGGCCCTGGTGATCAAGGAAGGCTGACGCCGATAGGCTAAGCTGCAAGCACTGCCGGCTCAGATCGGCCTCGGCGACAGGGATGTGCCAGGTGCGGCTTGTTCTTCGTTCCGAGGTGAAAACGTTGCGCATGTTCCGTTGGCTGTTACCCCTCGCCCTGGCACTGTGCGCGCCTGCCGTGCAAGCTGAGCAGTTGGTGCGGGTCGGTGCCTACCACTTCCCGCCCTATGTGACCAAGCCCGAGAGCCAGAGTCCTGGCGGGTTGCTACCAGAGATGCTGGTTGCGCTCAACGAGGCCCAGGACGACTACCACTTCAGCCTGGTGCCGACCTCGGTGACCCGGCGCTATCGAGACTTCACCCAGGCGCGCTACGATCTGATCTTCTTCGAGTCGCCCGACTGGGGCTGGCAGGACATAGCCCTGGACAAGCTGGACCTGCAGATCGCCGATGCCGAGGTCTACGTCACGCGGGCCGCTCCCGATCGCGATCAGCGCTATTTCGATAGCCTGCGGGGCAAGCGCATGGCCCTGTACAGCGGCTATCACTATGGCTTTGCCGGCTTCAACGCCAACCAGGATTTCCTCATCCGCAATTTCAACGCGGTGCTGACCTATTCCCATGACAGCAACTTGCTGATGTTGCTGCACGATCGCGTCGATATCAGTGTGGTGACGCGCTCCTACCTGCGCCTGTACCAGCGGCAGAACCCCGAGGAGGGGCGACAGCTGCTGGTGTCCGAGCGTACCGATCAGGTTTACCGCCACCATGCCCTGCTGCGCCCCGAGGGCCCCATCGATGGTCTGAGCCTTGGCGAGCTACTCTCCGGGCTGCGTGCCAGTGGCAAATTGCCTGAACTGTTGGTGCGCTACCAGCTGCCGACGGCACAGGCTGATGTCGAACTGGCCGACCCTATGCCGCATTGACGCAGATTCTGTTGCATTTACCTGAGCCGGAGGCTGGGCTAGTCTCTGCGCAACGGGAAGAGATGCGAGGTCAGCATGGATTGGTGTCGACAGGGATTGCTGCGCGCTGCGGTGCTGGCGTTGACGACACTGTTCTGTCAGGCGGCCAGCGCTGCGGACGAGGTACTGATCGCTGCGGTGCATTTCCCGCCCTACGTGATCAAGCCTGAGGAAAACCTCAATAGCGGTCTGCTTGGCGAGCTGGTGATGGCCCTCAACCAGGTGCAGGGGCAGCATCGTTTTGCCCTGCGTGCCACCTCCCTGCCTCGGCGTTTCGACGATTTTCGTCAGGGGCGCTTCCATATCGCCATCTTCGAGAATCCGGACTGGAACTGGCAGGGCATCGCCGGAATTCGAGTCGACATGGGTCTGGAAGATGCCGAGGTGCTGATCGCCCGTGCCGAGCAGGGGCGCGATCAGCATTACTTCGACAAGCTGATGGGCAAGCGCATGGCCTTGTTCAATGGCTACCACTATGGCTTCGCCGGTTTCAATAACGATCCAAAATGGCTGGAGCAGCACTTCAACGCAGTACTCACCTACTCCCACGAGAGCAACCTCAAGCTGGTGCTGCGCGGGCGCGCCGATATCGCCCCCATCACCCGTTCCTGGCTCGGTGCGCGCCTGCGCGAGCAACCCCAGCTCAAGGCACAGCTGTTGATCTCGGAGTGGGAGGACCAGCGCTACCGGCATTACGCCATTCTTCATCCGCAGGCGCCGATCAGTGCCGAAGACTTCCGCCAGGCCCTGCAGCTGCTGCGCGAGAATGGCGAGCTGGAGCGCATCTTCGCGCCCTACGGCATCGAGGTCAGGCCATACGTAGCGGGTAGCTCAGCAGCAACAGATGTAGCAAATTGACCGCGCCGTGCAGCACCAGCGCCGGCCACAGGCGCCCGCTGCAGTGCAGGGCCAGTCCGTAGCCCAGCCCGGCCAGCCCCGCTACCAGGGCGAATAGGGGACTGAAGGGGATGTGGGCAGCGCCGAACAACAGGGCGCTGATGCCAATTCCGGCAGCGGCGCCCAGACGTGCTACCAGAGCCCCCTGCAGCCAGCCGCGGAACAACAGTTCCTCGGCCAGTACCGCCACTCCCAGATTGACCATCAGCCACAGCCACAGCTCCTGAGGCCATTTCGGCTGCCAGCCAACCATTCCCAGCCCCAGAGCGGTCAGCGGCACCAGCAGCAGGGTTGCGAGAGCGACCAGGGCTGTCCGCCGCAGAGAGCCGCGCGGGTCGGGCTCACGCCCCAGCCACCAGGCCAGCAGGCTCAGGCCCAGCAGCAGCTTGTCCCACGCCAGGCGCAGGGCGTAGGGCGGGGCGTCGGCGCTGAGCTGGCGCGCTGGCCACAGTGGTGTGGCCTGAAAGCCGGGAAGCAGGTGCGCGGCCAGGGCGATGCCGCCGACCAGGCCGCCACTCCACCACAGCCAGCCCGGCAGGCGGCCTTCCGCCAGGAGGATCCAGCTGGCGAACAGGGCGATCCATAGCAGCCCCAGGGGCTGGATGAAGCCCAGGGCCAGGCCCAGGCCGAGGGGCAGCGCGGGCAACAGCAGGCGCAGGTGCAGCGGTGGCATGCGACGTCCTTGTGCGGGGTGTCAGCGCTCTTCGGCGTCCTTGGCATCCTGCTCGGCATTGCGCTGGCGGATGCGCTTGAGCTGCTCCTCGGTCAGCGGCAGGCGGCGTGCGCTGTCACGCAGCAGCAACAGGCTGCCGAGGATGGAGCCGAGGGCGAGGACGATGATCAGCCAGGCGTACCAGGGCATGGCGTTCTCCTTCGAGGCAATGGCCCACCTTAGCCGCCGGACGTCGCTCAGGCAATCGAGGCGAGCGGGCATGGCCGCTGTCAGATACCGGCAACCTGTGGCTGTTTGAATGCCAGCCATTCGCACTTCCGGGAGTAGTTGCAGGGGCGTCTTGCCTGCCCTGGCGGGCGAACTACAGCTGAAGGCCATGCGCATTCTGCTGGCTGGCACCCCGGGCTGCAGGCGGTGATGGTGGTGCATCTTCCGTTACCTTTCCAAGTCGATCCGCCGCGCGAAGCCGGCGAGCGCGAGCGGGGCGACAGGCTGTCGGCTGGTCTCGGACGGCTGCGCGCAGGGCTCGATTCCTTAGATGATGGATATCGGCATGAGCGAGGTCGCGGATCGCGGCTGGATCGTCAGGGTGGGGCAGTGCAGCGTGCCCTTTTCCACTCGGGAAGCGGCCGACCAGTTGGTCGAGCAGCTCAGGACGCGACTGGCGGCGCCGCATGGGTTGCCCGGGGCGCAGGGTCATCAAACTGTCATGCAGGAGACGCAAGATCGTCCCTGACAGACTGCTGCAACCGCCCAGGCAGACATGCCTGGCGCTAGCTCAGGTGACGTGCTACTCGAACTTGCCGCCGCGGAAACGCGGCGTTTTTTTGCCCGCTCAGCGCTGTCCGGCGATCTTGGCGATCACCTTGAGCTCGCCCGGCAGCACGTTCTGCACCGACGGGCGCGCCTTGATGCGCTGGTAGTGGCTGGCCAGTGCCGGCCAGCGTGCGGCATCCAGTGCCTCGCCGCCGTGCTCCATGTTGAGCAGCTGGGTGAAGATGGCCAGGTCGGCCTGGCTGAACTGCTCGCCGAGGAAGAATTCGCCCTGGCCCAGCGTCCGCTCCAGGTAGTCGAAATGTTGCGGCAGCTTTTCATGCAGCACACCCTGCACCGCCTGTTCGTCGCAGGCCTGGCCGAGCATGGGCTTGAGCAGGCGATTGCGGAACACGCCGAAGGTGCATAGCGGGGCCAGCTCGTAGTCGCCGTATTTCTCCAGCCAGCGCACCTTGGCGGCTTCGGCCGGGTCCCTGCCGAACAGCGGCAGGTGCTGCGGATAACGTTCCTCGATGTACTGGCAGATCACGCTGGAGTCGGCCAGGGTCAGCTCGCCGTCGCGAAAGGCCGGGATACGTCCCAGCGGATTGAGTTCCCGATACCAGTCCGGCTGGCCATAGGGCGTGACGATCTCCAGCTGGTAATCCAGCCCCTTCTCCAGCAGGCACAGGCGCAGCTTGCGCACGAATGGCGACAAGGGTGCGCCGTAGACGATCAGGCTCATTGGATGTTCCCGGGGGAGAGGTCAGTCGTAGATGTTCTTTTTCTTCCAGTCGTCTTCCTCGATGGACTTGAGTCCCTCGGTCAGCTCGCTGGATTCATCGGGGTTGGGCTGTGCCTTCTCCAGTACCACGGCGTTGGCGCGTGCCAGCTGCTGCTCCAGCTGTTGCAGCTGGGCCTGGTAGCGGGCGGGGTCGGGCTGCTTGCGCAGGTACTGCACGCCACGCTCGAAGGCCAGGCGGGCCTGGCCGGGATGGTTTTGCTGCAGGGACTGCTGGCCGAGGTTGCTGAAGAACTCGAAGTGCAGTTGCACCAGCATGTGGCGGATCTCGCCCAGCCAGCGCTTGGCCTCGTTGGCCGACAGCAGCTTGTCCTGGGTGGCGCGATTGATCTGGCCGTGCAGGTTCTCGAGGAGGAAGCGGATGTCCTTGGCCTTGGCCTCGGTCATGATCTGTTGCGGCGGGTTGCGCACCGGAATGGCGTCGTTCTTGGCCACCAGCTCGCGCAGCTCGGCGATGCGGTTGCGCAGGTTGGCGTTCTGCTTGTCCAGCGGTTGCAGGCGCTCGCCGTAATAGAGTTCGAAGCGACTGAGCAGATGCTTGAGGGCGGGGCTCATCAGCTGCCCCGGCATGTTCTCGGAAACATCGCGGCTGCGGCGTACCCGGTCGTTGAGGTCGGCCCTGAGGCGAGCCTTCTCCAGCTTGCTGTTCTCCACCATGTGATTGATGTAGCCAATGGCGAACAGCACCACTATGCCGGCGACTATCAAGGCGGTGATGACGAGTGGGGACACCCTGGAACCTCCCGTACGCTTCTTTTTCCCCGAGTGTAGTGCCTTGGCCGCGCTGCTCATAGCGCTGTATCAATTTATGATCCGAAGTCTTTGATTTAGAAAAAGTTTTGATTGAGGGTTGACGCTCTCCGAAAGGCTCCATAGAATGCGCGCCACTTTCAGCGTGTTGGCGAAAGCCGAGCTGCGGAAAGTCGGGAAGCTGTTATAAGCTCCTGGCCACGTCCCCTTCGTCTAGTGGCCTAGGACACCGCCCTTTCACGGCGGTAACAGGGGTTCGAGTCCCCTAGGGGACGCCATGCGGGAATAGCTCAGTTGGTAGAGCACGACCTTGCCAAGGTCGGGGTCGCGAGTTCGAGTCTCGTTTCCCGCTCCAGTTTCACGAGGCGCCGCTCCTGTAGCGGCGTTTTGATTAGAGTTAGACGGTGGGTGGTAACACCGACCGGCAACACCGGGAAGCTGTTGTAAGCTCCGGGCCACGTCCCCTTCGTCTAGTGGCCTAGGACACCGCCCTTTCACGGCGGTAACAGGGGTTCGAGTCCCCTAGGGGACGCCATGCGGGAATAGCTCAGTTGGTAGAGCACGACCTTGCCAAGGTCGGGGTCGCGAGTTCGAGTCTCGTTTCCCGCTCCAGTTTCACGAAACGCCGCTCAATCGAGCGGCGTTTTCGTTTGTGCTTCAAGGCCATGAAAAAGCCCCGCTGATGCGGGGCTTTTCGTTGTCAGTGCTTGGCGCTCTCGGCGGGCAGGGCGAGCAGCTGCTTTTCCTGGTTCCAGTCGAACGGCTCGCCGTTCTCCTCGGCCTCGAAGCGCCGCTCGTCCAGGCGCTGGAACAGCGCGATCTCCTCGTCCGGCATGAAGTGCAGGCAGTCGCCGCCGAAGAACCACAGCAGGTCGCGCGGCACCAGGTGGGCGATCTGCGGGTAGCGGTGGAATACCTGGCTGATCAGGTCCTGGCCCAGGTACAGGCTGCCTTCCGTATCGTTCGGCAGCTGCGCGAGCAGTTCATCGAAGCGTTCGAGGAACAGGGCGTGGGCATCGTCCTCCACCTGCTCGGCTTCACCCAGGGCGACCAGGATGCCACGCAGGTGGGCGAGCAGGGCGAGGTGGTGGTCGAGGTAGGTCGAGGCCATGGCAAGGGTCCTGAGTCGGGAAAACGGGCGCGGAGTATAGAGCGAGCGCTGCGCCCTGTCCCGCCGTCCATGCGTGCTGTCGATAGTCATCATCGGCCGTCGTGGCTTTCATCCCGCGCCGATTGCGGGCAGGCTAGCCTGTAACCAAAGGTTGCAAATGCCGCCTCATGACCTTATCTAAGCCATCCCCTTGCCGAGTAAGCGCACTTACATGACCTCCGCACTGTCCATCCGGCAGCTGACCAAGACCTACGCCAATGGCTTCCAGGCCCTCAAGGGCATCGACCTGGAGGTGGAAGAGGGCGACTTCTTCGCCCTGCTGGGCCCCAACGGCGCCGGCAAGTCCACCACCATCGGCATCCTCTCCACCCTGGTGAACAAGAGCGGCGGCACGGTCGAGGTGTTCGGCCATGACCTTGACCGCGATCCTTCCGGGCTCAAGCGCTGCCTGGGCGTGGTGCCGCAGGAGTTCAACTTCAACCAGTTCGAGAAGTGTTTCGACATCCTCACCACCCAGGCCGGCTACTACGGCATTCCGCTCAAGCTGGCCAGGGAGCGCGCCGAGCAGTACCTGACCCAGCTCGGCCTGTGGGACAAGCGCAACAACGCCTCGCGCGAGCTGTCCGGCGGCATGAAGCGCCGCCTGATGATCGCCCGCGCGCTGATCCACCAGCCGCGCCTGCTGATCCTCGACGAGCCCACCGCCGGCGTCGACATCGAGCTGCGCCGCTCGATGTGGAGCTTCCTCACCGAGCTGAACCAGCAGGGCATCACCATCATCCTCACCACCCACTACCTGGAGGAGGCCGAGCAGCTCTGCCGCAACATCGGCATCATCGACCACGGCCGCATCGTCGAGCGCTCCAGCATGAAGGACCTGCTGAAGACGCTGCACGTGGAAACCTTCCTGCTCGACCTCAAGGAGGCGACCCTGGTCATGCCGCAGCTCACCGGCTACCCGGCGCAGCTGGTCGACGACCACACCCTGGAAGTGCAGGTGGAGAAGAGTCAGGGTATCAACGACCTGTTCCGCCAGCTGGCGGCGCAGAAGGTCGAGGTGCTGAGCCTGCGCAACAAGAGCAACCGCCTGGAGGAGCTGTTCGTCTCCCTGGTCGAGAAGAACCTGGAAAAGGTGGCCAAATGAGCCCGGAACTCGCCTCCAACTGGGTCGCCCTGCAGACCATAGTGCGCCGCGAAGTGCGGCGCTTCATGCGCATCTGGGCGCAGACCCTGCTGCCGCCGGCCATCACCATGGCCCTGTACTTCGTGATCTTCGGCCGCCTGATCGGCAGCCAGGTCGGCGGGGTGGGGCAGTACTCCTACATGGAGTTCATCGTGCCCGGCCTGATCATGATGTCGGTGATCACCAACTCCTACAGCAACGTGGTGTCGAGCTTCTTCTCCAGCAAGTTCCAGCGCAACGTCGAGGAGCTGCTGGTATCGCCGGTATCGCCGCACACCATCCTCATCGGCTACACCATCGGCGGCGCCCTGCGCGGCCTGGCGGTAGCCTTCATCGTCACCCTGCTGTCGCTGTTCTTCACCCAGCTGCAGGTACACCACCTGGGCGTGACCGTGCTGGTGATCCTGCTCACCGCCATCACCTTCTCCCTGGGTGGCTTCATCAACGCGGTGTATGCGCGCAACTTCGACGATATCTCGATCATCCCGACTTTCGTGCTGACGCCGCTGACCTACCTGGGCGGGGTGTTCTACTCGATCAGCCTGCTGCCCGAGTTCTGGCAGACGGTGTCGCTGGCCAACCCCATCCTGCACATGGTCAACGCCTTCCGCTACGGCATCCTTGGTGTGTCCGACATCAACATCGGCATCGCCATCGGCATGATGCTGCTGGCCAGCACGGTGCTCTACGTCGTCTGCATTCGCCTGCTGAAGAGCGGCCGCGGTATGCGCCAGTAAGCATCGCGTAACATTTTCGGCGGTCGGCAAGCCCGGTCGGCATCGTTAGACTCGACCTCTTGGACAACAAGAGGTCGCTCGATGACTACCCGCCGCCGTCACGCCCTGTTCATCGCTTCCCTGCTCGCCATCGCCGCGCCTGCGGCCCTGGCTGAGCGACCTCCACTGGTGGAAGTGGTGCAGCCCGAGCGGGCGCTGGTGCGTGACGAGCTGGTGACTTTCGGCTCGCTGCGTTCGGACGAGTCGACCATGATCCGCCCGGAAGTCGACGGCCGCGTCGCCAGCCTGCAGTTCCGCGAGGGCCAGGCGGTCAAGGCCGGCGATCTGCTGGTCAGCCTGGATGACGCCATCGCCCGCGCCGAGCTGGCCCAGGCCCGCGCCAACCTGGACCTGGCCGAGAAGAGCTTCGAGCGCACGCAGATGCTGTTCAAGCGCGGCGCCAGCAATGCGCAGACCCTTGACGAGGCGCAGTCGCAGCTGCAGGCGGCGCGCGCCAGCCTGGCCCTGGCCCAGGCGCGCCTGGACAAGACGCAGATCCGCGCGCCCTATGACGGCGTGCTCGGCCTGCGCCTGGTCAGCGCCGGCGACTACCTCAGCGCCGGCGACAATATCGTCAACCTGGAAGTGCTCGACCCGCTCAAGGTCGACTTCCGCATCCCGCAGAAGGCGGTCAGCCAGGTGCGCCTGGGCCAGGCCATCGAGCTGAGCCTGGACGCCTATCCCGGCGAGCGCTTCCGTGGCGAGATCATCGCCCTCAACCCGCGTCTGGACGAAGTCGGCCGCAGCCAGGCGCTGCGCGCGCAGGTGGCCAATGCCGACCAGCGCCTCAAGCCCGGGCAGTTCGTCAAGGTCTCGGTGATCCTCGCCGAGCGCCCGCAGGCCCTGCTGATTCCGGAAGAGGCGGTGATGCCGCTGGGCCAGCTGCTGTTCGTCAACCTGGTGGTGGACGGCAAGGTCGAGCGCCGGCAGATCCGCCTGGGCCAGCGCCAGCGCGGCAAGGCCGAGGTGGTCGAGGGCCTGGACGGCAGCGAGACGCTGATCAGCGCCGGCTGGCAGAAGGTCGCGCCGGGCCGCGAGGTGCGCAGCACGCCGCGGGGTGAGGTGCAATGAGCCTGTCCGATGTCTGCATCCGCCGGCCGGTGTTCGCCACCGTGCTGTCGCTGATCATCGTGCTGCTCGGCCTGCTGGCCTACCAGCGCCTGGCGGTGCGCGAATACCCCAACATCGACGTGCCGATCGTCACGGTCAACGTCATGTACCCCGGCGCCAGCCCGGAGATCATGGAATCGCAGGTCGCCCAGCCGGTCGAGGACGTGCTCTCGGGCATCGAGGGCCTGGACTTCGTCAGCTCCATCAGCCGCTCGGAGAACACCCAGATCACCGCGCAGTTCCGCCTCGGCACCGACTCCGACGAGGCGGCCAACGACGTGCGCGACCGCCTGGGTCGGGTGCGCAGCCTGCTGCCGGACGAGATCGACGAGCCCATGGTGCAGAAGGTCGAGGCCGACGCCCAGCCGGTGATCTGGCTGGCCTTCTACAGCGAGCGCTTCTCCGCCATGGAGATCACCGACGTGATCGAGCGGGTGGTGCAGGATCGCCTGCAGACCATTCCCGGCGTGTCCGAAGTGCTGATTCGCGGGGCGCGCACCTATGCCATGCGCATCTGGCTCGATCCGGAGAAGCTGGCCGCGCATGACCTCACGGTGCAGGACGTGGAGGACGCCCTGCGCCGGCAGAACGTGGAGATTCCCGCCGGGCGCATCGAGTCGGTGCAGCGCGAGTTTTCCGTGCTGGCCGAGACCGACCTGCAGACCCCCGAGGAATTCAACCAGCTGATCCTCGACGACTCGCGCGGCTACCTGCTGCGCCTGGCCGACGTCGGCCACGCCGAGATCGGCGCCGCCGACGAGCGCACCCTGGCGCGCTTCAACGGCCGCTCGGCGGTGGCCGTGGGGATGATCAAGCAGGCCACGGCTAACCCGCTGGACATCTCCGATGGCCTGGAGCAGGCGCTGCCGAGCATCCGCAAGCTGCTGCCCGAGGGCATGCAGATGCAGGTGTCGAACGACAACTCGCAGTTCATCCGCGAGTCGATCGATAACGTCTACACCACCATCTGGGAAGCGGTGCTGCTGGTCATCCTGATCATCTTCCTGTTCCTCCGCTCGCTGCGAGCCACCCTGATCCCGCTGGTGACCATCCCGGTGTCGCTGATCGGCGCCTGCGCGCTGATGGCGCTGATGGGCTTCTCCATCAACACCCTGACCCTGCTGGCCATGGTGCTGGCCATCGGCCTGGTGGTGGACGACGCCATCGTCGTGCTGGAGAACATCCACCGGCACATCGAGCAGGGCATGCGCCCACTGCAGGCGGCCTTTGTCGGCAGCCGCGAGATCGCCTTCCCGGTGATCGCCATGACCCTAACCCTGGCCGCGGTGTACGCGCCGATCGGCTTCATGCAGGGCACGACGGGAAAGCTCTTTACCGAATTCGCCTGGACCCTGGCCGGCGCCGTGCTGGTGTCCGGCTTCGTCGCCCTGACCCTGTCGCCGATGATGTGCGCCTACCTGCTCAAGGCGCACTCGCCGCAGCAGCACCACAGCCGCCTGTACAACCTCATTGAGCACGGCCTGGAGCGGCTGAACCAGGGCTATGGGCACCTGCTGCAGCGGGTACTGCGCGCCTGGTGGCTGGTGCTGGTGGTGCTGGCGGCGATGCTCGCCCTGTGCGCCTGGCTGTTCCTCGGCCTGCGCAGCGAACTGGCGCCGACCGAGGACACCGGCACCATCGTCGGCTCGATCAACGGGCCGGACGGCGCCACCCTCGGCTACACCAGCCGCTACGCCAAGCAGCTGGAGGAGGCCTATGCCGCCATCCCCGAGACCAACCGCTACATGGTCATCGTCGGCTTCCCCACGGTGGCCCAGGGCCTGTCGTTCATGAAGCTGGAGGACTGGGACGAGCGTGAGCGCAGCCAGTTCGAGATCCGCGACGAGCTGCTGCCCAAGCTGCAGGACATCCCTGGTGTGCGCGCCTTCCCGATCAACCGGCCGCCGCTGGGGCAGAGCGCGCGCAACCAGCCGGTCAACTTCGTGATCCGCTCCTCGCTGGAATACGCCGAGCTGCAGCCCTACGTCGAACAGCTGCTGGCCGAGGTGCGCGACTACCCGGGGCTGGAGAGCCTGGACAGCGACCTCAAGCTCAACACACCGCAGCTCAAGGTCACGGTCAACCGTGAGCAGGCGGTAGCCGTGGGTACCGACGTGGCCACCATCGGCCGCAGCCTGGAGAGCCTGTTCGGCAGCCGCCAGGTGACCCGCTTCAAGCAGAACGGCGAGCAGTACGACGTGCTGGTGCAGCTGCAGGACGTCGACCGCAGCAACCCCGACGACCTCAACCGCGTCTACGTGCGCGGCCGCGACGGCAGCATGGTGCAGCTGTCCAACCTGATCGAGGTGCGCGAGACGGTGGCGCCGCGCGAGCTCAACCACTTCAACCAGCTGCGCGCGGTGACGGTCACCGCCAACGTCGGCTCCGGCTACACCCTGGGTCAGGCGCTGGATCACCTGGAGGAACGGGCGCGGGCGATCTTCCCTCCCGACACCCAGTTCGACTACACCGGCACCTCGCGCGACTTCAAGGAGTCAGAGAGCGGGGTGGCGCTGATCTTCGTGCTGGCCCTGGTGTTCATCTTCCTGGTGCTGGCGGCGCAGTTCGAGAGCTTCCTCGACCCGCTGATCATCCTGTTCAGCGTGCCGCTGTCGATGGCCGGCGCGCTGCTGGCGCTGACCCTGTTCGGCGGCACCCTGAACATCTACTCGCAAGTCGGCCTGGTGACCCTGATCGGGCTGATCACCAAGCACGGCATTCTCATCGTCGAGTTCGCCAACTACCTGCTGCGCGAGGGCCGCGAGCTGGGCGAAGCGGTGCTGGAGGCGGCGCTGCAGCGCCTGCGGCCGATCCTGATGACCACCGGCGCCATGGTTCTCGGCGCGGTGCCGCTGGCCATCGCCAGCGGCGCCGGCGCCGAGAGCCGCCAGCAGATCGGCATGGTCATCGTCGGTGGCCTGCTGGTGGGCACCTTCTTCACCCTGTTCGTGGTGCCGACCCTGTACATGCTGCTGCGCCGCTGGCGGCCGATCGCCGTGCACCAGGACGAACCGCAGACTGCCTGATTCGCGCCGCTGGTCAGTGCCGGTTGGCGTGACGGGGCCTGGCGACTATGCCTTATCCAGGCATCGTTCGCAGGGAGGCCCCGTCATGAAGCCGCTTCTGTTGGTTCTGTTCATCGCTCTGTCGCTCTCCGGTTGCACTCTTAATCGCGCGGGGCTGGCCGCCATGCCCGGTGGCGAATTCACCGCCACGCCGGCCCTGGCCTGCCCGGGCGATACCGTGACCATCGCCTGGGACACCCAGCGTCCGCGCCAGTCGAGCTTCTGTCGCTTCCCCAACGGTAACCTGCCCGAGTTGCAGAGCTGCAGCTCCAGCCTGGACTGCACGGTCGGCGGCAGCATCTGCCTGGACGGCTACTGCAACCTGTGTTCGGCCATCGCCGACGAGCAGGAGCGCCGCAGCGAATGCGCAGCACCGAGCAATCGCGGTTGCCAGCCCGACTTCAATGCCCGTATCCGTATCACCCCGGAGCCGACTCCGCCGCTGGCGGCGGCCGAAGACATTGTCGAGCATCGCGGCGAGCGGACCTTCGTGGTGCAGGAAACCACCGATATCGCCTTTCTCAGCGAAGTGGCGGATCCCGAGGGCAATCGCGCCGGGCACCCGGACTGGCTGGGGCGCATCGACCTGAACGCGCGGGTCGAGGTGGTCGATCCCGAGCTGGTACGCACGGCGGCCAATGCCTACGAGTGCCGGGGGCGTGCCAGCTGGCCGGGCACCCGCCTGGAGACGCTGTTCCCCGGCGCCTCGCCGCGCTTGCGGGTGCTGACGGTGCGCAACCCCAATCCTTTTGTCGTGGTCGGCAGTATCGATGGCACGCCCCTGCGCCTGGCCCCGAGAGAGGTGCGCGAGCTCGGCCTGCTGCCGCAAGGCGAGCTGCAGGCCCAGCCGGATGCGGACTTTCTGCGCACCTTGCCGCCCGTGCAGTGCAGCGCCATTTTCAGCAGTGGCAGTTACCCCAGCGCACCGCTGGAGCTGACCCTGGGTTGCACACCGCCCTAGTCTGCGGCGCTGGCTCAGCCCTGTGCCGTCACCGGCAGTTCCAGGATGAAGCGTGTCCAGCCATTCGCCGACTCGCAGCGAATAGCGCCACCATGGGCCTGGACGATAGAGCGGGCGATGGCCAGGCCCAGCCCGGCATGCTCGGCGCCGCCTTCGCGGCGCGCCGGGTCGGCGCGGTAGAAGCGGTCGAACAGGCGCTCGCGCTGTGCGGCGGGAATTTCCGGGCCCTGGTTGGCCACCTCGATGCGCACCCCGGCGCCCTGTTGTGCGGCGCTCAGGCGCAGCTCGCCGCCACGCGGGGTGAAGCGCAGGGCGTTGTCGATCAGGTTGCTCAGGGCGCGGTGCAGCAGGCCACGGTCGGCGCTGAGCCCGGCCTGGCCATCGACCTGCAGCCGCACCCCGGCCTCCTCGGCCAGGGGCGCGAAGTACTCGGCCAGCGCCGCCAGTTCGCGTTCCAGGGCGAGCGTCTCGCGGCGGGTCTGCAGCAGGCCGTTGTCGGCCTTGGCCAGCAGCAGCATGTCGCCGACCATCTGCGCCAGGTGCTGCAGCTCCTCCAGGTTGGAGTGCAGGGCTTCCTGGTAGTCCTCCAGGGCGCGCGGCTGGCTGAGGATGACCTGGGTCTGGGTGAGCAGGTTGGACAGCGGCGTGCGCAACTCGTGGGCGATGTCGGCGGAGAAGGCCGAGAGGCGGGCGAAGGCGTCTTCCAGGCGCGCCAGCATGGCGTTGAAGGATTCGGCCAGCTCGCCCAGCTCGGCCGGCAGGGCTTCCGCCGGCAGGCGCGCGGTCAGCGAGCTGGCGGAGACCTGCTGGGTCACCCGGGTCATCTGGCGCAGCGGACGCAGGCCGCGGCGCGCGACCCAGGCGCCGAGCAGGGCGGTGGCCAGGGCCGAGAGGCCGACGCACAGCCAGATCAGCCGCTGCATCTGCTCGAGGAAATGCTGGTGGTGGGTGATGTCCAGCAGCAGGGTCAGGCGCAGGTCGCCCTGCTTCGCGTTCATCACCCGGTAGGCCGTGTCCTGGTGATTCCAGTGCTGGGTGTGCGGCAGGCTGTCCGGCAGCGAGCGGCTGCTGAACCAGACCTGGCCGTCCGGCCCCTCGATGCGCAGCGCCAGTTCCGGGTGGCGCTGCAGCTCCTGCTCCAGTGCCGGGCGCCGCGCGGCCAGCGCCATGGTGCTGGTCACGCCCTGCAGCAGCTCGGTGAACACCGCCAGTTTGCCCTGCAGTTGCTGCTGGTCCAGCTCGATGAAGTGCATCTCGCTGGCGCGGCTGAACAGGACGCCGGCCAGCAGCGCCACGGCGGCGGTGCAGGCGGCGAACAGCAGGGCCAGGCGATTGGCCAGGGACATCAGGCGCGCGCCTCGAGGACATAGCCCATGCCGCGCACGGTGTGGATCAGCGGCTGGGTGAAGCCGTCGTCGACCTTGGCGCGCAGGCGGCGGATGGCCACCTCGATGACGTTGGTGTCGCTGTCGAAATTCATGTCCCACACCTGCGAGGCGATCAGCGACTTGGGCAGCACCTCGCCCTGGCGACGCAGCAGCAGTTCCAGCAGGGCGAACTCCTTGGCGGTCAGCTCGATGCGCTGGCCGCCACGCTCGGCGCGGCGGCGCAGCAGGTCCAGGGACAGGTCGGCCAGTTGCAGTTGGTGCTCCTGCGGGATGCCATGGCCGCGGCGCAGCAGGGTGCGCACCCGCGCCAGCAGCTCGGTGAAGGCGAAGGGCTTGACCAGGTAGTCGTCGGCGCCGGCCTCCAGGCCGCGTACGCGGTCTTCCACCGCATCGCGGGCGGTGAGAAACAGCACCGGCACGTCCAGCCCGGCCGCGCGCACGCTGCGCAGGATCTGCCAGCCGTCGCGACCGGGCAGCATCACGTCGAGGATCAGCAGGTCATGCTCGCCGGACAGTGCCAGCTGCTCGCCGCTCATGCCATCGCCGGCCAGCTCCACGGCGAAGCCTGCCTCGGCCAGGCCCTGGCGCAGGTAATGGCCGGTCTTGGGTTCGTCTTCGACGATCAGCAGTTTCATCTGGGACTCACAGTCTGGGCTCGACAGGGACGTTGCCGGCTTTATACGCGAGGCGCCGGCCTGAATGAACCAAGCTGACAAAGTTGTAATCTTTGCGTCAGCTTCGCGCCAGTTGTCCCGGCCTAGAGTGGCAACTCTTCCAATGATGGAGCACCACCCCATGTCCGCACGTTTTCTCCTGCCGCTGCTCTGTGCCCTCAGCCTGCCGGCGCTGGCAGACAAAGGCCATCACGCTTTCGGCAAGCCGGCCAAGGCGGCCGATGCCGATCGCACCGTCGAGATCACCTTGGGCGACATGTACTACGAACCGGCCTCGGTGCAGGTCAAGGCCGGCGAGACCGTGCGCTTCGTGCTGAAGAACGAGGGCGCGCTGCTGCACGAGTTCAGCCTGGGCGACGCCGCCATGCATGCCGAGCACCAGAAGCACATGCTGGCGATGCAGCAGATGGGCATGCTGACGCCGACCTCCATGCAGCACGACATGAGCAAGATGGATCACAGCCAGCATGACATGAGCGGCATGCAGCACGGCAAGATGACCCACGACGACCCCAACACGGTGATGCTCGAGCCCGGGCAGAGCGCCGAGCTGACCTGGACATTCGCCCAGGCTACCGGCCTGGAGTTCGCCTGCAACATCCCCGGGCACTACCAGGCGGGCATGGTCGGCAGTGTCGAGGTGCAGCCGTGAAACGCCTGCTCCTTGCCACCGGCCTGCTGGGCCTGAGCCTGGCCGCCCAGGCCGGCCGTTACGAACTGGTGATCGACGAGGGCCAGGTGCGCTTTTCCGACGGCGCGCGTCCGGCGCTGACCGTCAACGGCCAGAGCCCGGCCCCGGAGCTGCGCTTCCAGGAAGGCGAGGAAGTCGAAATCGCCGTCACCAACAAGCTCGACCGCATGACCGCGCTGCACTGGCACGGCATCATCCTGCCCTACACCCAGGACGGCGTGCCGGGCATCAGCTTCCCCGGCATCCAGCCCGGCGAGACCTTCACCTACCGCTTCACCCTCAACCAGTCCGGCACCTACTGGTACCACGCCCATGCCGACTTCCAGGAGCAGGAGGGTATCTACGGCCCGCTGATCGTCGAGCCGAAGAAGCGCGAGCCGTATCGTTACGACCGCGAGTACACCGTGCTGCTGTTCGACTGGCAGGACGAGAAGCCGGAGCGCACCCTGGCCAACCTGAAGAAGCAGGCCGACTACTACAACGACCAGCAGCCGACCCTCGGCGATCTGTTCCGTGACGCCAAACGCGATGGTTGGGGCGCGGCGCTCAAGGACCGCTGGGACTGGGGCAACATGCGCATGGCCAAGACCGACATCGCCGATGTCAGCGGCTTCCGCTTCCTGGTCAACGGCCGCGACAGCGAGCAGAACTGGACTGCGCTGTTCAAGCCTGGCGAGCGTGTGCGCCTGCGCATCATCAACGGCTCGGGCATGAGCTACTTCGACCTGCGCATCCCCGGCCTGGCCATGACCGTGGTGCAGGCCGACGGCAACGACGTGCAGCCGGTGGTGGTGGATCAGCTGCGCATTGCCGTGGCCGAGACCTACGACGTGATCGTCCAGCCGCGTGAGGACAAGGCCTACACCCTGTTCGCCGAGTCCATGGACCGGCGTGGCTATGCCCGCGCCACCCTGGCGCCGCGTCCCGGAATGCAGGGCGAAGTGCCGGCGCTGCGCGAGCCGCGCCTGCTGACCATGGCCGACATGGGCATGGCCCATGCCGGGATGGACCACGGTGGCATGGATCACTCGGGCATGGCGGGTATGGATCATTCCCAGATGGCTGGGATGGACCATTCGCAGATGGCCGGCATGGACCATGGCACGATGAACCACGCGGCCATGGCCCAGGCGAACAATCCGGACTACGCCGCCGGCAGCGGTATCGCCCCCGAGCCGGTGGAGGGTGGACGGGTGCTGGTCTACGGCGACCTCAAGGCCATGCGCCCGGCCGCCGGCTACCGAGCGCCGGACCGTACCATCGAACTGCAGCTGACCGGCAACATGGAACGCTACTTCTGGTCGTTCAACGGCGTGAAGTACTCCGAGGCCGAGCCGATCCGCCTCAAGTTCGGCGAGCGGGTGCGCTTCCGCTTCGTCAACCAGACCATGATGAACCACCCCATGCACCTGCACGGAATGTGGATGCAGCTGGACAAGGGCAACGGCCAATTCAACCCGCTCAAGCACGTGGTCAACGTGGCGCCGGGGCAGACCCTGGAAGTGGACGTGCCGGTCGACGCCATGGGCGAGTGGGCCTTCCACTGCCACCTGATCTACCACATGGGCAGCGGCATGTTCCGCAAGATCGTGGTGGAGGCGGCCGATGGCAGTACCCAGCCGTTCTACAGCGAGCAACCGGCGGCCAAGGAGAGCGAACATGCGCACCATTAATCTGTTGCCGGCCCTGCTGCTGGCCACCCCGGCGCTGGCCATGGAACAACATATGGACGCCATGCCGGTGGCCAAATTGGCCGTCGATCATCTGGAGCAGCGCTTCGACGGTGACGAGCAGGCCCTGGCCTGGGAGCTGGAGGCGACCTATGGCAACGACCTGCACAAGGCGGTGCTGAAGAGCAGTGGTGAGCGCGCCGACGGCGGGCCTACCGAGTCCAGCGAGACCCAGCTGTTGTACCGGCGCATGGCCAGCGAGTTCTTCGACTGGCAGGCTGGCCTGCGCCACGACGACCAGCCGGGGCCTTCGCGCGCCTATGCAGTGTTCGGCCTCAAGGGCCTGGCGCCGCAGTGGATCGAGCTGGACGCCAACCTGTTCGTCAGCGAGCGCGGCGACCCCTCGCTGCGCGTCGAGGCCGAGTACGAGCTGCTGCTGACCCAGCGCTGGGTGCTGGAGCCCAAGCTGGAGTACGACCTGGCGCTGGCCGACGACCGCGACCTGGGCGTCGGCGCCGGTGGCAGTACCCTGGAGGCGGGCCTGCGCCTGAACTACCGGGTCAGCCCGCAGTTCTCGCCCTATGTCGGCTATGTCTGGGAGAAGAGCTACGGCCGCACGGGTGACTGGCTGCGCGAGGAGGGCGAGCATGACGAGGAGGGGGCCTGGGTGGTGGGGTTGAAGTTCTGGCTCTGAGCCCCGGGGCCGTAGGGCGGGTGAAACCCGCGAGCCGCAATGCGCGGGTTTCTCCCGCCCTACGCATAGCCTGTAGCCCGGATGCAATCCGGGAAGCAGGCTACTCCGCCCCCGGATTGCATCCGGGTTACGGGTGACGAGAGGGCGGTGGGCATGGGGTACAATGCCCGCCGTTTTTCGTTTTCCAGGCCATCGCCATGCAGCATCCCGCCGAACACTCGCCGCTGGGCAAATCCAGCGAGTACGTTTCCCAGTACGCCCCCGAACTGCTGTTTCCCATCTCCCGCACCACCAAGTGGGCCGAACTGGGGCTGGAGGCCGGCAAGCTGCCGTACCAGGGCGTGGACTACTGGAACTGCTACGAGCTGTCCTGGCTGACGCCCTCCGGCAAGCCGGTGGTGGCCATCGGCGAGTTCGCCATCCCGGCCGACTCGCCGAACATCATCGAGTCCAAGTCGTTCAAGCTCTACCTCAACTCGCTGAACCAGGGCGCATACGTCAGCGCGGCGGATGTCGAGGCGGTGCTGGCCCGCGACCTGTCCGCCTGCGCCGGTGCGCCGGTGCGCGTGCGTGTACGCAGCCTCGACGAGGTGGCTGCCGAGGGCGTGGCCGCACTGCCGGGGCGCTGCATCGATGCTCTGGAAATCGCCGTCAGCGACTACGCCCATCCGCGGCCGGAGCTGCTGCGCTGCGCTGACGAGGTGGCGGAGGAGGTGCTCTACAGCCACCTGCTGAAGTCCAACTGCCCGGTCACCGGCCAGCCGGACTGGGGCACCCTGGTGGTCGACTACCGCGGCCCGCGCCTGGATGCGGCGAGCCTGCTGGCCTATGTGGTGAGCTTCCGCCAGCACCAGGACTTCCATGAGCAGTGCGTGGAGCGGGTATTCCTCGACCTGCAGCGCCTGCTGCAGCCCGAGCGGCTGACGGTGTATGCACGCTATGTGCGCCGTGGCGGGCTGGACATCAACCCCTACCGCAGCACCGAGGCGATCGCGCCGGACAACCGCCGCCTGGTGCGCCAGTAACGAAAAAGCCCGCGGATGCGGGCTTTTTGTTGGGCGCTCGGGCTAGATGCCCATATTGGCCAGGCTCTGCAGGATATTGCGCAGGGTGCCGGTGAGGGTCGGGTGCTGGCTCTCGAAACGCTCCACCGCCAGGTTGACGCCGTCGACCAGGGTGGCATCCGGGTCGCTGGCCAGCTCCTTGGCCAGCTTCAGGTCGATCTGCTGCATCAGTTCGAGCAGGGCGGCGCGGTCTTCGGTATCCAGCGGCGTGTCGCTGGCGAGTTCCTCGCGCAGTTGCTGGAGGTGTTGCTGCAGGCGTGCGGGCATGGTCGTCTCCTTCTCCGGATGATGCACGGTGGACCCCTGGTCTCGCCCGGGGTTCGCCGCCACATAGCTGAAGGTTAATCCACGCGGCACGCTCCTGCCTGATCCAGAGCAGGTCGCGGCGAGATTTGGATTTCAGGGTTTTTCGCCTTTCTGGCGGCGCACGGCCAGGTCCTGCAGGCAGGCCGGCAGCTCACCGGGATGATCGATCACCGAGTGGGCGCCGAGGCGATAGAGGTCGAGGGTGGTCTGCGCTCGCAGCTTATCGCGCTCACCGGCAGCCAGCGCCTGCCAGTCGCCCAGGGCCAGGCCGCAGGGGGCACCGCAGCTGGCCAGGCCGATACACCATAGCCCGGCGTTGAGGCCAGCCTGCAGCAGGCGCGGTTCGCTAGCGATCAGCACGCAGCCGTCCAGGCTGTCCACTTGCAGCTCGGCCAGTGCCTGCCAGATCGCGTCCGGGGCCGGCCAGGGGCGGGCGCAGTTCGGGCGGCTGGCGCGGATGCTCGGCGGCAGCACTTCGGCCAGCAGGCGACAGGCCGTTTCCGGCAGTTCATCCAGCCAGGCATGCGGCAGTTGCTGGCGGCTCAGATCGTGGAGCAGCTCCGGCACGCCCGGCAGCGCCTCCGCGCATTCGGCCGCGCTGGCCAGCAGCGCGGGCAGCAACTCGGGGGCGTGCGGGTCGTCGGGCAGTCGCTCCAGGCCACTGTGCTGCAGGGCCACCGGCAAGGTGCGGGCACCGTGGTCGACCAGGCAGCCGGTCAGGCCGAACAGCAGGGCATTGAACATTGGCGCAGGCATGGCTGACTCGCTTCCCCAAGGGTGTGGGGCAGGGTAACCAGGCCGTATGACGAACCCGTGACGGCTAGGCGCCCATGACCTGGCGCACGCTCTGCGGCACCGCAACCGAGGCGTTGCTGGCGTGGTCGACCCACACCAGCTTGCAGTGCCCCTCGCCATAGCAACTGTGCGGGTCCTCCAGGGTGGTCAGGCGGTGTTCGACCACCAGGCTGCTGCGGCCCACGGCGCCGGCGTACAGCTCGATGACCACGGTGGCCGGGTGCACCACCGGCTTCAGGTAGGTGTGCAGGGTCTGCAGCACCACCGGGCCCTGCGGCGCGTGGTCGATATCGATGCCGACGCGGGCGAACCAGTCCACCCGGGCTTCCTGGACATATTCCAGGTAGACGGTGTTGTTGACGTGGCCGTAGTTGTCCATGTCGCCCCAGCGAACCGGGATATGGGCGGTATGGAGGAGGCGTTTATCCGACATGCTGGAGTCCGCTATGCTGCTGCCATATGGGGGCGGCGGTGGTTATACTGCGCGGCCTTACAGATTCCCGGGCGGCCGCGGGCCGCCACACTACTGATGCCAAGGAGAGACTGCAAATGCCCATGATCGGTGCGAGCTGGATCACCCGCCTGTGCGCGATCGGTGCGCTGGTGCTGCTGCCGCTGGCGGCCTCGGCCGAAGAGGACCCCTGGGAGTCCTTCAACCGTCCCGTCTTCCGCTTCAACGACACCCTCGATACCTATGCCCTGAAGCCCGTGGCCAAGGGTTACCAGGCGGTGACGCCGCAGTTCCTCGAGGATGGCGTGCACAACGTGTTCCGTAACATCGGCGATGTCGGCAACCTGGCCAACGATCTGCTGCAGGGCAAGCTGCACGATGCCGGCGTCGACACCGGCCGACTGATCTTCAATACCACTTTCGGCCTGCTGGGCTTCTTCGATGTGGCCAGCGAGATGGGCCTGCAGCGCAACGACGAGGACTTCGGCCAGACCCTCGGGGCCTGGGGAGTCGGCAGCGGTCCCTACCTGGTGATCCCGTTCCTCGGTCCGAGCAGCCTGCGCGATGCTCCGGCCAAGATTCCGGACAGCTATCTGACGCCCTATCCCTACATCGACCATGTGCCGACGCGCAATGTCACCCGCGCGGTCAACGTGGTCGACACCCGCGCCAGCCTGCTGTCGGCGGAGAAGATGGTCAGCGGCGACAAGTACATCTTCATCCGCAACGCCTACCTGCAGAACCGCGAGTTCCGCGTGAAGGACGGCGAGGTGGTGGACGACTTCTGATTGGTCCGGACAAGAAAGCAGAAAGGCGGCCTGGGCCGCCTTTCTCGTTTTCAGCTCATCGACAGGATGGCCAGGCCTATGGAGGTTCGGCCATCGTCCAGTGGCGTCACCCGCACCACTTCCGCCTGGGCATCGAGCCCCTTGAGTTCGCTGTGGTCGGAGGGGATGTGCACTTTCACCCGGTCACCCATGGCGACCTGACAGTCGGCCTCCACCTGCATGCCGGTGCTGGACAGGTCGAGGCACTGGGCCTGGAATTCCTTGCCGGCGTGGTGAAGGATGACCGGTGCTTCCAGTCGCATGCGGATGAAGTCACGTTTCTCGCTGTAGGCACGATCGTTCTGGCTCATGGACCCTGTCCTCTTGTTTTTCGGGTGCTCCCCGACGGTCTTATAACCCCCGCCGATTTGAGGTGTAAAGGCGCCGGGCGACAATCGGCAGCGGCTTGAATCGCCTGGCGGATGGGAGTACCGTCTGCGCCGTGAATCGTCCGAGCGCAGGTGTTGCTGTCCCCGCCGGTCGGCAAATCCAATCTCTCTCCGGCGTCGTTTGCCTGGATGGCCCATGCACAAACCCAGCGCCAAGCTGCTGATAATCGATGATGACGAGGTGGTGCGAGCGAGCCTCGCCGCCTATCTAGAGGACAGTGGTTTCCAGGTCCTGCAGGCCGGAAACGGGCTGCAGGGACTGGAAGTGTTCGAACGCGAACAACCCGACCTGATCATCTGCGATCTGCGCATGCCACAGATCGACGGCCTCGAGCTGATCCGCCGGATCAGTGCGCTCAACAGCGAGATCCCGGTCATAGTCGTTTCCGGGGCCGGGGTGATGAGCGATGCGGTCGAGGCCCTGCGCCTGGGCGCCGCCGACTACCTGATCAAGCCCCTGGAAGATCTGGCCGTGCTGGAGCACTCGGTGCGCCGCGCGCTGGATCGCTTCCAGCTGCGCCTGGAGAACCAGCGCTACCGCGAGAAGCTGGAGACCGCCAATCGCGAGTTGCAGGCCAGCCTGCACCTGCTGCAGGAGGACCAGAACGCCGGGCGCCAGGTGCAGATGAACATGCTGCCGGTCACGCCCTGGCAGGCCGATGACCTGCAGTTCGCCCACCAGATCATCCCCTCGCTGTACCTGTCGGGCGATTTCGTCGACTACTTCCGCGTGGACGAGCACCGCGTGGCCTTCTACCTGGCCGATGTCTCCGGCCATGGCGCCTCGTCGGCCTTCGTCACCGTGCTGCTCAAGTTCATGACCACGCGCCTGCTCTACGAGTGGAAGCGCAACGGCGTGTTGCCGGAGTTCAAGCCCTCCGATGTGCTCGGCCATATCAATCGTGGTTTGATCAACTGCAAGCTGGGCAAGCACGTGACCATGCTCGGCGGGGTGATCGACCAGCAGAACGGCACCCTGACCTACAGCATCGGCGGCCATCTGCCGCTTCCGGTGCTGTTCAGCGAGGGCGAGGCCCGCTATCTGGACGGGCGCGGCCTGCCGGTGGGGCTATTCGATGAAGCCAGCTACAAGGATCAGGTCATGCAGCTGCCGCAGTCCTTCAGCCTGAGCCTGATGTCCGACGGCATCCTGGACCTTTTGCCCGGCGACACGCTCAAAGAGAAGGAGGCCGCGCTGCCACGACTGGTCAGCCAGGCCGGAGGCACGCTGGATGGTCTGCGCCAGGTGTTCGGGCTGGCCAATCTGCGCGATATGCCGGATGATATTGCCTTGCTGGTGTTGAGCAGGAACCTTGCATGAATCCTGGGAATAGCCCCGGTAGGATCCAGTTCGCCGAGCAGGACGGTACCTTCGTCCTGAAGTTCGTCGGTGAAATCCGCCTGACCTTGTGTTCGGCGCTGGATGCAACGATCGAAAAAATCTTCTCGGCGCTGAATTTTTCGGCGATCGTCATTGATCTGACAGAAACCCGCAGCATCGACAGCACCACTCTCGGTCTGCTGGCCAAGCTCTCCATCCTCTCGCGGCAGAAGATCGGCCTGTTGCCCACCGTGGTCACCACCCACGAGGACATCACCCGCCTGCTGCAATCGATGGGCTTCGATCAGGTGTTCAACATCGTCGACCGGCCGATTCCCTGTCCAGAGTGCCTGAGCGACCTGCCGTCGCAGGATCAGTCGGAAGAGGTGGTTAAGGCCAAGGTGCTGGAAGCCCATCGCATCCTCATGGGGCTCAACGAGTCCAACCGCGAAGCCTTCCATGACCTGGTGAGCGCCCTGGAACGCAGCTGACCGTGTAAACGGGCATGAAAAAGGGCGATATCCCCGCGGATATCGCCCTTTTCGTTTGCGCCTGGGTTAGTGGCGGGCGGCCAGCAGGGCCTCCAGCTTCTCCTGGTCGCGGGCGAACAGGCGGATGCCCTCGGCCAGCTTCTCGGTGGCCATGGCGTCCTCGTTCAGCGACCAGCGGAAGGCACTTTCATCCAGCGCCTGGCGTGGCTCACCGGCGCCCGCGCTCAGCAGGCGCGGCAACTGGCCCTGGTCGTCGGCCAGCTGTTGCAGCAGCTCGGGGCTGATGGTCAGGCGGTCGCAGCCCGCTAGCTGCTCGATCTGGCCCAGGTTGCGGAAGCTCGCGCCCATCACCACGGTGTCGTAGCCGTTGGCCTTGTAGTACTGGTAGATGCGCGACACGGATTTCACGCCCGGGTCCTCGGCGCCGACGAAGTCGCGGCCCTCGGCCTTCTTGTACCAGTCGTAGATGCGCCCGACGAAGGGCGAGATGAGGAATACGCCGGCGTCCGCGCAGGCCACGGCCTGGGCGAAGGAGAACAGCAGGGTCAGGTTGGTCTGGATGCCGGCCTTCTCCAGCTGCTCGGCGGCGCGGATGCCTTCCCAGGTCGAGGCGATCTTGATCAGCACCCGCTCGCGGCCGATGCCGGCCTGCTCGTACAGGCCGATGAGGCGCTCGGCGCGGCGCAGGGTAGCCTGGGTATCGAAGGACAGGCGGGCGTCCACCTCGGTGGAGATGCGCCCCGGGATCACCTTGAGGATTTCCTGGCCGACGGCGACGCCGAAGCGGTCGCAGGCCAGGCCCAGATCGCCGGCGCAGCCCTGCACGGCCTTGCCCAGCAGCTCGGCATAGCGGGGCAGGGCTGCGGCCTTGAGCAGCAGTGAGGGGTTGGTGGTGGCGTCCACCGGCTTGAGCCGGCTGATGGCGTCGAGGTCGCCGGTGTCGGCGACTACGGTGGTGTACTGCTTGAGTTGGTCCAGCTTGGAGGTCATGACGAGGCCCTGTCGTTACATGCCTCCGACCTTACCCGAGCCGTGCGGAGCGCTTCAATGTCTGGCGCGGGCTTTTCCGCTGCTGGCGTCGGGCTGGGGGAGAGAAGCGCTGCCGCGCGCGCTGGAATGATCGTCTCAGTGGCCGGCGAGCAGTTCGATGGCCTGGTTGAGCAGGGCCAGCGGGTCCTGGGTCTTGTGCACGTCCACCGAGAGCAGTTGGCGGAAGCGCCGCGCACCTGGAAAGCCTTGGGCCAGGCCCAGCACATGGCGGGTGACGTGGTGCATGGCGCCGCCCTCGGCGAGGTGCCGTTCGATGTAGGGGCGCATGCGCGTTAGCGCCTCGGCGCGGCTGATCACCGGGCGGTCCAGGCCGAACAGCTGCTGGTCGACCTGCGCCAGCAGGTAGGGATTATGGTAGGCCTCGCGGCCCAGCATCACGCCGTCGAAGGTCTGCAGGTGCTGCTGGCACTCTTCCAGGGTCTTGATGCCGCCGTTGAGGATGATTTCCAGATCGGGAAAGTCGCGCTTGAGCTGCGCAGCGACGTCGTAGCACAGCGGCGGGATTTCGCGGTTCTCCTTGGGCGACAGGCCTTCGAGAATGGCGATGCGCGCATGCACGGTGAAGCTGGTGCAGCCGGCCTCGCGCACCGTGCCGACGAAGTCGCACAGCTCGGCGTAACTGTCGCGGCCGTTGATGCCGATGCGGTGCTTGACCGTGACCGGGATGTCCACCGCGTCGCGCATGGCCCTGACGCAGTCGGCCACCAGCTGCGGATGCCCCATCAGGCAGGCGCCGATCATGTTGTTCTGCACCCGGTCGCTGGGACAGCCGACGTTGAGATTGACCTCGTCATAACCATGCTCTTCGGCCATCCGTGCGCAGGCCGCCAGATCAGCAGGATTGCTGCCGCCCAGCTGCAGGGCCAGTGGGTGCTCGCAGTCGTGATAGCGCAGGAAGCGCTGGGCATCGCCATGCAGCAGTGCGCCGGTGGTGACCATCTCGGTGTAGAGCAGGGCGCGGCTGGACAGCTGGCGCAGAAAGAAGCGGCAGTGGCGGTCGGTCCAATCCATCATCGGCGCCACGGAGAAGCGGCGGGAAGGCTCTGGTCGCTGTATGGAGTTCGGCATGATCGGTGTGCGCTGCGGAAAAAACGGCGGGCATTCTAGCGTACTTGGCGACAGGCCGATGGCTCGGCTGCTAAGCTGCTGGCAGGTTTCATGCGTAGGGAGATGACAACATGCAAAGCAGATACTGGCTGGCGGCGCTGGCCCTGGGATGCAGCCTGCAGGTGGGCGCGACGAGCTTCGTGGTGACCACCGACGGCATGGTCAATACGGTGGATGCCACCACCGATGTCACCTCGTCCACCTTCGGTGACGACAAGGTGGTGCGCGAGGCCAAGGACGACGCGGCGAGCTTCGTCGCCAGTCGCGGTGATATCCGTGGTGCGCATCTGGAGGCGGCCTTCCAGCACATCCGTGGCAAGCTGCCGGAGCTGCAGCTGGATGACATGCAGCTGGCGCAGGCCATCCTGGCCTTGTGATTGGCGCGGTGAAATGAAAAACGGCGCCCTTGGGCGCCGTTTTCGTTTGCGGTCGGTGTTACAGGCCCAGCTTGTCGCGCAGGCTGTAGTACCAGGCGCCAATGGCGGTGAAGGGCACGCGGAACAGACGACCACCCGGGAAGGGGTAGTGCGGCAGGCTGCCGAAGGCGTCGAAACGCTCGGCCTGGCCACGCAGGGCTTCGGCGAGGATCTTGCCGGCCAGGTGGGTGTAGGTCACGCCGTGGCCGCTGCAGCCCTGCGAGTAGTAGATGTTGTCGCCGATGCGACCGACCTGCGGCAGGCGCGACAGGGTCAGCAGGAAGTTGCCGGTCCAGGCGTAGTCGATCTTCACGCCCTTCAGCTGCGGGAAGGTCTTGAGCATCATCGGGCGGATCATCGCCTCGATGTTGGCCGGGTCCTTGGCGCCGTAGACCACGCCGCCGCCGTAGATCAGGCGACGGTCGCCGGTCAGGCGGAAGTAGTCGAGCAGGTAGTTGCAGTCTTCCACGCAGTAGTCCTGCGGCAGCAGGCTCTTGGCCATTTCCTCGCTCAGCGGCTCGGTGGCGATCACCTGACTGCCGCAGGGCATGGTCTTGGCGGCCAGTTCCGGCACCAGGTTGCCCAGGTAGGCGTTGCCGGCGACCACGATGAACTTGGCCTTCACGCGGCCTTCGGGAGTATGCACCACCGGGTTGGCGCCGCGCTCGATGCGCACTGCCGGGCTCTGTTCGTAGATGACGCCGCCCAGGCTTTCCACGGCGGCGGCCTCACCGAGCGCCAGGTTCAGTGGGTGGATGTGGCCACCGCTCATGTCGAGCATGCCGCCGATGTAGTTCTCGGTCTTGACCACTTCGCGGATGCGCTGGGCGTCCATGATCTCCAGCTGGGTATGGCCGAAGCGCTCCCACAGCTTCTTCTGTGCTTCCAGGTGCTTCATCTGCTTGGGCGTGAAGGCGGCAAACACGCCACCGTCCTTCAGGTCGCACTTGATGTCGTACTTGGCGATGCGCTCGCGGATGATGCGGCCGCCTTCGAAGGCCATCTGGCCCATCAGTTGGGCCTGCTTGGGGCCGACGGTGCGTTCGATCACGTCGATGTCGCGGCTGTAGCTGTTGACGATCTGGCCGCCGTTGCGGCCGGAGGCGCCGAAGCCGACCTTGGCCGCCTCGACGATGCTGACCTTGAAGCCGTTCTCCAGCAGGAACAGGGCGGTCGACAGGCCGGTGTAGCCAGCGCCGATGATGCAGACATCGGTCTCGGTCTCGCCCTGCAGCGCCGGGCGCTGCGGAACCGGATTGGCCGAAGCGGCGTAGTAGGACTGGGGGTAGGAGGTGTGCGCCATATTTGAACCTATGTTCTTTATTTTTTACGGAATTAGCGGATGCTACCCGAGTCAAAATGCGCCGGCTAGCCTCTGTGCAAAATTTTCAACGTGGCGCTGTGCGGCAAAAAATCCACTTTTTCAGAGGCTTAGCGAAAAAAGGTGTTGACACTCCGGCGAATCTCCCTAAAATGCGCCTCCATTGCAGGCACATAGCTCAGTTGGTTAGAGCACCACCTTGACATGGTGGGGGTCGTTGGTTCGAGTCCAATTGTGCCTACCAAATCCGAAAGGGGTCGTTGATACGACCCCTTTTTTATTGGCTGCTTGCCAGAGAATAGGCTTTCTGGAAGCATCCGCGATTCTGTTTACCTCCAGTGACTCTGGTTCGGTTCTGGTTGGCCCGCAAGGCTCCTGCCATCGTCAGGCAGGTATACCGCCGGATCGCTTCCTGGCTCATCCCAACCCATGTGACCTTTGGTAGGGGTCACCACTAGGAGAGGAGGCGCCATGCCCACCATTACTCTTCCCGACGGCAGTCAGCGTTCGTTCGATCATCCGGTATCCGTGCTCGAGGTGGCTCAGTCCATCGGTGCTGGTCTGGCCAAGGCCACTCTGGCTGGCAAGGTCAATGGCAAGCAGGTGGATGCCTGCGACCTGATCGAGACCGATGCGACCCTGCAGATCATCACGCCGAAGGACGAGGAAGGGCTGGAGATCATTCGCCACTCCTGTGCGCATCTGGTGGGTCATGCGGTCAAGCAGCTCTATCCGAACGCCAAGATGGTCATCGGTCCGGTGATCGAAGAAGGCTTCTATTACGACATTGCCATCGATCGCCCTTTTACGCCGGAAGACATGGCGGCCATCGAGAAGCGCATGGCCGAGCTGATCGACAAGGACTACGACGTCATCAAGAAGATGACGCCGCGTGCCGAGGTCATCGAGCTGTTCAAGGCGCGTGGCGAGGAATACAAGCTGCGCCTGATCGACGACATGCCGGACGAGCAGGCCATGGGGTTGTACTTCCATGAAGAGTACGTGGATATGTGTCGTGGCCCGCACGTGCCCAATACCCGCTTCCTCAAGTCCTTCAAGCTGACCAAGATCTCCGGCGCCTACTGGCGCGGCGACTCGAAGAACGAGCAGCTGCAGCGCATCTACGGCACCGCCTGGGCGGACAAGAAGCAGCTGGCGGCCTATATCCAGCGTATCGAGGAGGCCGAGAAGCGCGACCATCGCCGCATCGGCAAGCAGCTGGACCTGTTCCACCTGCAGGAAGAGGCGCCGGGCATGGTGTTCTGGCATCCGAACGGCTGGACCGTCTATCAGGTGCTGGAGCAGTACATGCGCCAGGTGCAGCGCGAGCACGGCTATGTCGAGGTGCGCACGCCGCAGGTGGTCGATCGCATCCTCTGGGAGCGCTCGGGGCACTGGTCGAACTATGCCGAGAACATGTTCACCACCAACTCGGAAAACCGCGACTACGCGGTGAAGCCGATGAACTGCCCGTGTCATGTGCAGATCTTCAATCAGGGCCTGAAGTCCTACCGCGACCTGCCGCTGCGACTGGCCGAGTTCGGTGCCTGTCACCGCAACGAGCCGTCCGGAGCGCTGCACGGCATCATGCGTGTGCGCGGCTTCACCCAGGATGATGCGCACATCTTCTGCACCGAGGATCAGGTGAAGAAGGAGGCGGCCGATTTCATCAAGCTGACCCTGCAGGTCTACGCAGACTTCGGCTTCTCCGACATCACCATGAAGCTGTCCACTCGTCCGGCCAAGCGCGTGGGTTCCGACGAGCTGTGGGATCGCGCCGAAACCGCCCTGGCCGATGCGCTGAACGAATCCGGCCTGGCCTGGGAATACCAGCCGGGCGAGGGGGCTTTCTATGGTCCGAAGATCGAGTTCACACTCAAGGACTGCCTTGGTCGCAACTGGCAGTGCGGTACCCTGCAGTACGATCCGAACCTGCCGGAGCGCCTGGATGCCAGCTATATCGCCGAAGATAACGGGCGCAAGCGTCCGGTGATGCTGCATCGCGCCATCCTGGGTTCCTTCGAGCGTTTCATCGGCATGCTCATCGAGCATTACGCCGGGCAGTTCCCGGCCTGGCTAGCGCCGGCCCAGGCGGTGGTGATGAATATCACCGACAAGCAGGCCGATTTTGCCCTGGAAGTCGAGAAAACCCTCAACCAAAGCGGATTTCGTGCCAAGTCCGACTTGAGAAACGAAAAAATCGGCTTTAAAATCCGCGAGCATACTTTGCTCAAGGTTCCCTATCTCCTGGTTATTGGCGACAGGGAAGTTGAGACACGATCCGTTGCTGTGCGTACCCGCGAAGGTGTCGACCTGGGCTCCATGCCTCTGGAACAATTCGCCGATCAGCTCAAGCAAGCGGTTTCCCGGCGTGGTCGCCAAGATTCGGAGTAATCATTATTAAGCGTGAAATGAGACAGGATAAGCGGGCCGCCCCCAAGGCGCCTATCAACGAGAACATTACCGCTCGTGAGGTCCGCCTGATTGGTGCGGATGGCGAGCAGATCGGTATTGTTTCGATCGATGAAGCACTGCGCGTGGCCGAAGAGGCCAAGCTGGATCTGGTAGAGATCTCGGCTGACGCAGTTCCGCCGGTTTGCCGCATCATGGACTACGGCAAGCACCTGTTCGAGAAGAAGAAGCAGGCTGCTGCTGCGAAGAAGAACCAGCACCAGCAACAGATCAAAGAAATCAAGTTTCGTCCAGGGACGGAAGAAGGGGATTACCAGGTAAAACTACGCAACCTGGTACGTTTCCTTAATGAAGGGGACAAGGCCAAGGTATCCTTGCGATTCCGTGGTCGTGAGATGGCCCACCAGGAGCTGGGGATGGAACTGCTGAAGCGGGTCGAAAACGACCTCGCCGAAATCGGTACCGTCGAACAGCATCCTAAGCTGGAAGGACGCCAGCTGATGATGGTCATCGCTCCCAAGAAGCGTAAATAACCTCCCGGGCACTGGCAGGCCTGATGGTTATCAGTTGTTAATGAATGCGGAGTACAAAACATGCCAAAGATGAAAACCAAAAGCGGCGCGGCCAAGCGTTTCCTGAAAACCGCGGCCGGCTACAAGCACAAGCACGCTTTCAAGAGCCACATCCTGACCAAAATGTCCACCAAGCGTAAGCGTCAACTGCGCGGTAGCGAGCTGATGCATCCGTCGGACAAGGCAAAAGTCGAGCGCATGCTGCGCGTTCGTTAATCGGTCAAGATACTTAGAGGTAAATACTCATGGCTCGTGTTAAGCGTGGCGTTATCGCTCGTGCTCGTCACAAAAAAATCCTGAAACTCGCCAAAGGCTACTACGGCGCGCGTTCGCGCGTGTTCCGCGTTGCCAAGCAGGCTGTGATCAAGGCAGGCCAGTACGCCTACCGTGACCGCCGTCAGCGCAAGCGTCAGTTCCGCGCTCTGTGGATCGCTCGTATCAACGCCGGTGCTCGTCAGAACGGTCTGTCCTACAGCCGTCTGATCGCTGGTCTGAAGAAAGCGACCATCGAGATCGATCGTAAGGTTCTGGCCGATCTGGCAGTGAACGAAAAAGCGGCGTTTGCTGCGATTGTCGAGAAAGCTAAGGCCGTTCTGGCTTAAGTCCCCCGACAATCACCGGGCTTGCCCGGTGGCAACGTCAAAGATAGGGGAAGAGCCTTCGAGCTCTTCCCCTATTTCGTATCTGGAGTCCGTACATGGAAAACCTGGATGCATTGGTCTCGCAAGCGCTTGAGGCCGTGCAAAACACCGCAGACGTCAACACCCTGGAGCAGCTCCGGGTGCAGTATCTCGGCAAGAAGGGTGAGCTCACCGCCCTGATGCAGACCCTCGGCAAACTCTCCGCCGAAGAGCGTCCGCAGGCCGGCGCCCTGATCAATGCCGCCAAGAACCAGGTTCAGGACGCCCTGAACGCCCGCAAATCCGTGCTGGAGCAGGCTCTGCTCGCCGAGAAGCTGGCGTCCGAGCGCATCGACGTGACCCTGCCGGGCCGCGGCCAGGCCTCCGGTGGCCTGCATCCGGTCACCCGTACCCTGGAACGCGTCGAACAGTTCTTCACCCACATCGGCTACAGCGTGGCCGAGGGGCCGGAAGTCGAAGACGACTACCACAACTTCGAAGCCCTTAACATTCCCGGCCACCACCCGGCGCGGGCGATGCATGACACCTTCTATTTCAACGCGAATATGCTGCTGCGCACCCATACCTCGCCGGTGCAGGTGCGCACCATGGAATCGCAGCAGCCGCCGATCCGCATCGTCTGCCCCGGCCGCGTCTATCGCTGCGACTCCGATATCACCCACTCGCCGATGTTCCACCAGGTCGAAGGTCTGCTGGTCGACGAGGGCATCAGTTTCGCCGACCTCAAGGGCACCATTGAAGAATTCCTCCGGGTGTTCTTCGAGAAGCCGCTGGGCGTGCGTTTCCGTCCGTCCTTCTTCCCCTTCACCGAGCCGTCGGCTGAAGTCGACATGCAGTGCGTGATGTGCTCCGGCAAGGGTTGCCGCGTGTGCAAGCAGACCGGCTGGCTGGAAGTGATGGGTTGCGGCATGGTGCATCCGAACGTGCTGCGCATGTCCGGCATCGATCCGGAGAAGTACCAGGGCTTCGCCTTCGGCATGGGCGTCGAGCGCCTGGCCATGCTGCGTTACGGCGTCAACGACTTGCGCCTGTTCTTCGATAACGACCTGCGGTTCCTGGCGCAATTCCGCTAGCCGCATGACCCGTATCGAATTCGCTTAATGGAGAACAGACAGCATGAAATTCAGTGAACAGTGGCTGCGCAGCTGGGTAAATCCGGCCGTTTCGCGCGACGAACTGGTGGCCCGCCTGTCCATGGTCGGCCTGGAAGTGGACGCCGTGATCCCGGTCGCCGGCCAGTTCAGCGGCGTGGTGGTGGGCGAGATCCTCAGTGCCGAACAGCACCCGGACGCCGACAAGCTGCGCGTGTGCCAGGTCAGCAACGGCAGTGCCACCTTCCAAGTGGTCTGCGGTGCGCCCAACGCCCGTGCCGGCATCAAGATCCCCTTCGCCATGATCGGCGCTGAGCTGCCGGGCGACTTCAAGATCAAGCAGGCCAAGCTGCGCGGCGTGGAGTCCCAGGGCATGCTCTGCTCGGCCTCTGAGCTGCAGATCAGCGACGACAACAGCGGCCTGATGGAGCTGGCGGCAGACGCTCCGGTGGGCCAGGACATCCGCGCCTATCTGGGCCTGGACGATGCCAGCATCGAGATCGGCCTGACCCCCAACCGCGGCGACTGCCTGTCGCTGGCCGGCCTGGCGCGCGAAGTCGGTGCCATCTACGGCGCGCCGGTCACGGCGGTGTCCATCGCGCCGGTCGCCGCCGCCCATGACGAAGTGCGTCCGGTCGAAGTGCTGGCGCCCAAGGCCTGCCCGCGCTACCTGGGCCGGGTCATCCGCAACGTCGACCTGTCCAAGCCGACTCCGCTGTGGATGGTCGAGCGCCTGCGCCGTTCCGATATCCGCAGTATCGACGCCGCCGTCGACATCACCAACTACGTGATGCTCGAGCTCGGCCAGCCGATGCACGCCTTCGACCTCGCCGAGATCAACGGCGGCATCCGCGTACGCATGGCGGAAGAGGGCGAGAAGCTGGTCCTGCTGGACGGCCAGGAAGTCAGCCTGCGCGCCGACACCCTGGTGATCGCCGACCACAACCGCGCCCTGGCCATCGCCGGCGTGATGGGGGGCGAGCACAGCGGTGTCAGCGGCAAGACCCGCGACCTGTTCCTCGAGAGCGCCTTCTTCGACACCATCTCGGTGGCCGGCAAGGCTCGCTCCTATGGCCTGCATACCGACTCCTCGCACCGCTTCGAGCGTGGTGTGGACTCGCAGCTGGCGCGCAACGCCATGGAGCGCGCCACCGAGCTGCTGTTGGAGATAGTCGGCGGCGAAGCCGGCCCGATCATCGAAGTGGCCAGCGCCGCCGACCTGCCGAACGTCGCACCGATCACCCTGCGTGCCGAGCGCATCAGCCAGATGCTGAGCATGGACATGGACGGTGCCGAGGTCGAGCGCCTGCTCACCGCGCTGGGCCTGGGCGTGACCGCTCAGGGCGCTGGCCAGTGGCTGGTCAGCGTGCCGAGCCACCGCTTCGATATCAGCCTGGAAGTGGACCTGATCGAAGAGCTGGGCCGCCTGTACGGCTACAACCGCCTGCCGGTGCGTTACCCGCAGGCTCGTCTGGCGCCGCAGGCCAAGGCTGAAGCCCGTGCCGAGCTGCCGGCCCTGCGCCGCCTGCTGGTTGCTCGCGGCTATCAGGAAGCCATCACCTACAGCTTCATCGATCCCAAGCTGTTCGAGCTGTTCAGCCCGGGCGTGGCGCCGCTGCAGCTGGCCAACCCGATCTCCGCCGACATGGCCGCCATGCGTTCCTCGCTGTGGCCAGGCCTGGTCAAGGCGCTGGAGCACAACCTCAATCGCCAGCAGTCGCGCGTGCGCCTGTTCGAGAGCGGCCTGCGTTTCGTCGGCCAGCTCGAAGGTCTGCAGCAGGAAGCCATGCTGGCGGGTGTGATCAGCGGCAGCCGCCTGCCGGAAGGCTGGGCCAACGGCCGAGAGAGCGTGGACTTCTACGACCTCAAGGCCGACGTCGAGGCGCTGCTGGGCTATGCCGGTGCCGCCGATGCCTTCAGCTTTGTACCTGGCGAGCACCCGGCTCTGCATCCGGGCCAGACCGCGCGTATCGAGCGGGAAGGGCGCCTGGTCGGCTTCATGGGGGCGCTGCACCCGGAGCTGGCCAAGACCCTAGGCCTGGATCAGCCGGTGTTCCTCTTCGAGCTGGTACTGGCCGAAGTCGCCACCGGGCGCATGCCGGCGTTCAGCGAGTTGTCGCGCTTCCCCGAGGTGCGCCGTGACCTGGCGCTGCTGGTGGATCGCGAGCAGCCGGCCGAAGCCGTGCTCGCCACCATTCGCGAGGCCGCAGGCGAATGGCTGACTGACCTCAAGCTATTTGACGTCTATCACGGTAAAGGTATTGATCCACATAGAAAAAGCCTGGCAGTCGGCTTGACCTGGCAACATCCATCGCGCACTCTTAACGACGATGAGGTGAGTACAACTACGCAAAACATCATCACCTCGCTGGAAGAAAGGTTCAACGCCACGTTAAGGAAGTAGCGTATGGGGGCTCTGACGAAAGCTGAAATGGCGGAACGTCTGTATGAAGAGCTTGGCCTGAATAAGCGGGAAGCCAAGGAGTTGGTGGAGCTGTTTTTTGAGGAAATCCGCCACGCGCTGGAAGACAACGAGCAGGTCAAATTGTCCGGTTTCGGCAATTTTGACCTGCGCGATAAGCGTCAGCGCCCAGGTCGTAATCCCAAGACAGGCGAAGAAATCCCGATCACGGCTCGCCGTGTCGTCACCTTTCGTCCGGGCCAGAAATTGAAGGCCAGAGTAGAGGCATATGCTGGAACCAAGTCATAACGACGAGCTGCCGCCTATCCCTGGCAAACGCTACTTCACCATTGGCGAAGTCAGCGACCTCTGCGCCGTCAAGCCGCATGTTTTGCGTTACTGGGAGCAGGAGTTTCCCCAGCTCAATCCGGTGAAACGGCGGGGCAACCGCCGCTACTATCAGCGCCAGGACGTGCTGATGATCCGCCAGATCCGAGCCCTTCTGTACGACCAGGGTTTCACCATCGGCGGGGCGCGCCAGCGTCTCTCCGGCGACGAGGCCAAGGACGACACCACCCAGTACAAGCAGCTGATTCGGCAGATGATTGCCGAGCTTGAGGATGTTCTACTGGTACTGCGCAAATAAGCCTGTAGCAGTAAAAAAAACTTCCACAATTCAGCAGCTTAATGTAAAGTCCACCCCGCTTCCGGTAACACGGAAGCATCGTCGGGGCGTAGCGCAGCCCGGTAGCGCACTTGCATGGGGTGCAAGGGGTCGAGTGTTCGAATCACTCCGTCCCGACCAAATAACCCTAACAAAAAGGCCAGTCAGCAATGACTGGCCTTTTTGTTTGTGTCGCACTTGCACCCCATGCAAGTGCGTTTTGAATCAAAGCTCTTCGTCGAAGTAGTCACTATCGAGGCGTGGCAGTTTGAGCAGGCGCGAGGTCACGCCGACTTCGTGGTCCATCATCAGATTGACCAGGCGTTGGCCGTCGACCAACACCATGCCCTCTACCGAGCGGGAGAAGTCGACGGCCTGGGCGGAGAAGCCGGAGGTAGTGATGAACACGCCGCGCTTGGCCTTCTGGCCGGCGAGGGCGCCGTAGAAGGCTTGCAGCTCCGGGCGGCCGACGGTGTTCTGCCAGCGCTTGGCTTGCACATAGACCTTCTCCAGGCCCAGCGCGTCCAGTGAAATGACTCCATCGATACCGCCGTCGCCGCTGCCGCCGACCTGTTGCAGGTCTTCGCGGTTGGCGCCGTAACCGAGGCGGTGCAGCACATCCAGCACTATGACCTCGAAGCGCGCCGGGCTGACCTGCAGCAGGCTGTCGAGCAGGTCGCCGGCGACGCTGGCGCGCAGTTCCTTCAGAGCTTGCTCCAGGCGCTCTTCGGGACTGGCGGTAGCGGCGCTGGTGGCGAGCGGAGCGTCTGGTTCCGCGTCCAAAGCTACCGCGTCGCTGGCTGTTTTCAATTTCACATCCATGAAGTCTATGGCCAGATGCTCGACCTGATCGGGTGAGAGCGGGGCGGGATGCGCTTGGGCAAATGCCAGGCCTGCTTCGGTGAGCTTCCAGATGCCGCGCTTGGCGCTGCTGGAGAGCCCTGAGCGCTTGAGGCGGTCGTGGGCCCAACCGGCGCGGTTCTTGTAAGTGGCCTGGCCGCTGGCAATGGTTTCCTGGCGCTGGGTGTGGCTCAGCTGCAGTGCATGGGCAGCGGCCTCATGTGCCTCGCGGGCTGGAGCGCCGTCCGGGCGGCTGGCGAGAAAACGCAGGATGGGTTCGATGAACTGGTCGTAGGTGGGTAGGGACATCCGTGCTACCTGCTGTAAGTGTGGAAATCAGGCCAAGGGTTGCATGGTGCGGCATTTAGGGAAGGCGCTGCAGCCCCAGAAGCGTTGGCCGGCCTTGGGGCCGCTCTTGACGGTGCGTACCAGCAGGGCGCTACCGCACCTAGGGCATTGGCGCTCGGCGTTTGGGTCGCTGCGTTGCTTGAGGCGCTGCACATGCTCGCGTTGGGTGGCCAGGGTCGGGGCGAGGCGGCCGCTTTGCAGGGCTGCCTGCATGGCTTCGATCTGCTCCTCGCTGAATACCGGTTGGTCGAATGACTTGATGTAGCGGATAAAGCCGCCGCCCTGGGTGACGTTGGCCGGCATCGGCGTTTTCAGGGTGGCGCCGCCGACGAAGGCGATCACCGAATGCAGATGCTCCGGCGCCACGCCCAAGGCCGACTCCAGTGCCTTGAGGTGCTTGTAGTTCTGCCGCAGCGGGTTCTGGAACTTGAAGCGCTGCTTGTAGATCTGCTGCGTCCACTGTGCCTGCTGCTCGCTGCCGAAGATCCAGCCGCGCATGTTCTTGGTCTCCAGCACGAAGATGCCGAAGGGCGAGAGGAACACATGGTCGATCTGTGTGGTGCCGTCCGGCGTGGGCAGCGTCACGTCATGCAGGCGCCGGTAGACCTGGCGATCCAGCCGATAGTGGGCCAGCACCCGCACCAGCCGCTCGCCGAACCAGCCCTTGAACCAGGGTGTTTTCAGCAGGCTGATCAGCAGCATGGCCGGGATCAGCCATTTCAGAGTGTCGAGCAGCGGCTGGAGGATAGCGAGATAGTTCATGGCAGTCCTTTGCTGAGTCGGTGATGGGTATCGCTGCGCTCCACCTACGCAGCCCCCCATCCAGTGGCTATCAGGGTTTAGGGCTGATTATCGTGCCGTGGCTACTTCGTTGAACTTAACCACCTGTTCATAGTTGCCGAAGCCGTTGAGCACAAGCTTGACGGAGGGAATGGTGCTCAGGTCGTTGCGGGTCTGCTGGAAGATCAGGGTGACTTTGGTGGTGAGGTTGCGCACCAGCTCGATGGAGCCGTACTTCAGCTCCGTATTACCCACCAGGGTCTTTTCCAGGCGCAGGTTGTTGCCGTCCTGCTCGAATACCGCACTCACACTCCGCACGTTGATCTCGCGGTCCTTGTTGGTACTGGTGAACTCGAACACGCATGAAGGGGTTTGTGCGACGAAGTTGCAGCCGTTCAGGTTGATTCGTACGTTATCGACCATCTCCATGCGCTTGCCGAGCAAGGTGGGGCTTTCATTCTCGATGATGCGGTCTTGTTCCTGGGCGAACTCGAAGGAGGGCTTGGCGTACTCCATGCCGATTACGAAGAACCCTGTGCAGAGGCCGACGGCCAATACCAGGTTGACGAGGCGACGCAGTACGGTAGGCAGGCGCCAGGTCATGATGGAAACCATCAGGGCTGACATGAAGATAAAGGTGGCGAAGATCGTCAGGACCGTCTTCCAATTCACCACGCCCAGGCCGAACACCGTTGGGTCGGGGAATACATAGGTGATGACGGCCCAGCACAGGCCGATCAGGGTGGACAGGGCACCTGTCAGCCAGGCCAGGAGTTTTGCGGGGGTATTTTGGATAGTGGCTTCCATCGTTACTTCTTCTTGCTTCCAGTGGTTGGCGTTGTGTTTTCGTTATGGGTGGTGCTCTTTAAGCCCGGCGCGGAGCAGCCTGGGGCTGCATTCCCACGCGGAGCGTGGGAATTATCAATGTTTCGTGCGCGCTCAAGGCCTTTGGGGCGGTGGGTACTGACTTGCAGGCAGCGCAGAACGCCCCTTTCGTCCGGCCAAGCGGAGTCGTTGTGGAGGGGGGGCGAGCCGCATGGATGCGGCGAGAGGCTTAAAGGGGCATGGATGCCCCTCGTAAGCCGGCCCCTGGAGCAACGATGTAGCGAGGGAATCCCGCCGCAGGCGGACCGGATGACGGGGCTAGACCTTTTGGTTCCTTTTGGGGCAATGCCAAAAGGAACCCGCCCAGCAGGGCGGAACCTGGGCTGAGGCATGCTGCTGGCTGGCAGGTTCACGCGGAGGTCTTTCTGCCGCGCTTGGCTTTCGGCGCTGCGGCGCGTTGGGCCTGGATGCGTTCGAGCAGCAGGCTGGCGGGTTCGTCGTTCGGGTCTTGGGGCATCCGTTCGCCTCGACAAAATCGCCGGGAGCGATTTTGGACAGCCGTAGGCTGGGCCGAAGGCCGAGCCCCAGGGAAGGGGCGAGCAAAGGCCTTGGCTGCACGGTGCTGAGTCAGGCGGTCGACACGCAGCAGCATCAGGCACTTTTCCTGCCGCGTTTGGCTTTCGGCGCGGCGGCGCGTTGGGCCTGAATGCGTTCGAGCAGCAGGCTGGCGGGCTCGTCGTTCGGGTCTTGGGGTACCAGTTCGCCACGGAAGGCCTTGGCCAGGATGCTTTGGGTCAGGCGGTCGATGCGGGCCTGGGCCGTGGCGACCTTGGCTTCCAGTTGATCGGCGAAGGCGAAGAGTTGTTCGACGCGGCGGACGATTTCTGCCTGCTCTTGCAGAGAAGGTACGAGTAGGTCTAGCTCTCTAAAATTACCAAGGCTGACTTTTTGCTGAGCTACGCCGGCAGAAATCTCTTGGATCTTTTGCCTGAATAGTTCTGATTTCATCTGAAAATAGGCAAATTTCCGAGAAATTATTGATTCATTGATCCTTAGCTTTATGCAGTCTGCTGTAATGACAGCGTCTGGCGCACTTTCTGGGTAAATAGCAACGTCGCCGGGTGGGTCTCCCATTTTCGTTATTAGAATGTCTCCGGCGGAGATTTGATGTGCACTCAGCTCTGCGAACTTCTCCGGTGTGATGAATTTTGTTTTTTCATCACCAAAGCGCTCGGCACGTATTTCTCGAACAAAGACGAGTGGCTTTCCCTCATCTCGGTAGTCTGAAACTTTCAGGTTGCTACCAAAGGGGCCTATTGCTAGCGAGTATCTTTCTTCTTTAGTGGCTTGATCTATACGAATCATGCCCCAGCCATTATCAGCCGATGCATTGGCGGTCCGCCACTCCTCCGTCAACCGCCCGGAAACGGCGGCGGCGAGGACGGATTGGCGGAAGCGTTTGAGCAGGGCGGGGATGGCGTCGATGCGGGCTTTGATAGTGTCGACCTGGGCCAGTAGCTCATCGAGTTTTTGGGCGATGCGGGTTTGTTCGGCGAGCGGCGCAACCGGGATATCAATTACCTCAAAGTGTGCCGGCTTCAGGTTGTTAATGTTGACCCCGGCGGATAGCTCAGACACGCGCGTCCTGTACTCGGCACCTTGGGTGAAGAAATGCAAATATCGCGCGTCGATTTCTGTGCTTGGGCGCAGGACACCACAGAAGGCCCCAAAGGCTCCCGTCCAGTCAGAGTCAGATCTTGCCGCCTTGCCTACAACACTCTTGCTGCCACTGGACATGGCGACAACAATGTCCCCTGACCTAACTATTTGCTGCGGGGTTACGCAATCCTCAGGCACATACACCAGATCAGAAGTATTTAATTTTCCTGCCTGGATATTGTTGGCTCTTAATATCGGCACATAGCCGGGAAGTGGCGTATCGCTGCTCTGTGTTTTGTTGTAAGTCACGCCGCGAATTAGCGCGGCCGTATCGGTTATAGGCCTGCGAGCCCACCCAGCCGGCAGCTCACTCATCCCCAGCCTCCTGAACCACCGAAAGCCCCATCACCTCCGCCAGCATCCTTTTCTGCTGCTCCGCCTCATCCCCAGCCCCCAGCGCCTGCATCAGCTGATCCAGCTCACGCAGCGCTTCGGTCAGCTCGGCCATGGCCTCACCGGCCAGCACTTCGGGCGCCGGCAGCTCGCTGACATCCAGGCTGTCGGCATCCTTGAGCCAGCTGATATCCAGCGAGTCGCCACGCTCGCGGATCTGTTCGCGGGTAAAGACGCGGAAGCGGCTCTGCTCGCCGATGCCTTCGACATTCTCGGCGCGCGGGCTGGTGCCGTTGGCATCGGTGCCGTAGGCGTCCTCGAAGGCTTTGAGGTGCTGGGCGCCGAAGGGGGTGCGCTTGCCGAAGCTGGGCATGTTGGTGCGCAGGTCATAGATCCACACGCTGCGGGTGCAGCCTTCGCTCTGGTAGGCGTCGTCGGGCGAGCCTTTCTGGAAGAACAGCACGTTGGTCTTCACGCCCTGGGCGTAGAAGATGCCGGTGGGCAGGCGCAGGATGGTGTGCAGGTTGCACTTGTCCATCAGATCGCAGCGCACGTCGGTGCCGACGCCGGCCTCGAACAGGACGTTGTCCGGCAATACGACCGCCGCGCGGCCGCCAGGCTTGAGGCCACGGTAGATGTGCTGGAGGAAGGCCAGCTGCTTGTTGCTGGTCTTGTAGGTGAGGTCGTCGCGGGTGGGGCCGCCGCCGCCCTTGGCGGTGCCGAAGGGCGGGTTGGAGAGGATGACGTCGGCCTTGGGCAGGTTCATGCCGGCCTGGCCGAGGGCATTGCCCAGGTGCACCACGCCCTCGGCGTCGCCTTCCATGCCGTGCAGCAGGCAGTTCATCAGGGCCAGGCGGCGGGTGCCTGGCACCAGCTCGATGCCGACGAAGGCCTGGTTGCGCTGGAAGGCGCGCTCGCGGTCGTTGAGGTCGTAGTGATCGTCGCTGTGCTGCTTGATGTAGGCATCGGCGGCAATGAGGAAGCCGGCGGTGCCGGCGGCCGGGTCCTGGATCACTTCGCCGGGTTGCGGCTGGATGACGCGGATGATGCTGTCGATCAGCGGTCGCGGGGTGAAGTACTGGCCGGCGCCGGACTTGGTTTCGCTGGCGTTCTTTTCCAGCAGGCCTTCGTAGAGGTCGCCAAGGCCGTCCTGGCGGGCGCTGAACCAGTCGATGCCGTCCAGGCTCTGGATCAGCTGGTCGAGGTGGCGCGGCTCCTTGAGGCGGGTCTGGGCGTCGGCGTAGATGGCGGCGATCAGCGGGTCGCTGCTCTTGCCCAGGTCCAGCAGCATCTGCCGGTAGTGGTTGAGCAGGGTGAGGCCGGACTTGCCGGTGAGGTCCGGCCAGCGCGCGCCTGCGGGCAGCTTGTGCTCGAAGCCGCTGCCGTTCTGCACCTGCTCGTATTCCATCTTGATAAACAGCAGCAGGACCAGCTCGGTGACGTAGTCGCTGTAGTTGATGCCGTCGTCGCGCAGGACGTCGCAGAGGCTCCAGAGTTTCTGGACGATATCGGTGTTGGTCATGGCTTACTCGGTGGTGGGGCCAGGCAGGGCGCTGCCGGGCCGGTTGATCTGGTAACGGGTGCTGCGGCCGCCGCCGGGCAGGCGGGTGAGGCAGCCTTTTTCCAGCAGATCGCTCAGGTGGCGGGTGGCGGTGGCCTTGGAGACCTGGGCCACGGCCTGGTACTGGGCGGCGCTGATGCCGGCCTCGAAGCCCTTGTCGCCGCCATCGAGCAGGCGGTTGAGCACCTTGACCTGCTCGGCGGACAGCGGCGCCGCGCGGTACTGCTGCCAGAAGCGCGCCTTGGCCAGCAGGCGGTCGATACGGGACAGCGCCTGCTCCAGGCTGCGCAGCAGGGTGGCGAGGAACCACTGCAGCCAGGCGGTGAGGTCCGGCGTGCCGCGCTGGCTGGTTTCGAGGATGCGGTAGTAGCCGGCGCGGTCGTCGAGGATGCTCGCCGACATGGCGTAGAAGCGGATGGCCTGGCGCTCGCTCTGCGCCAGGGCAAGGTCGGTGAGGGCGCGAGTGAGGCGGCCGTTGCCATCGTCGAAGGGGTGCAGGGTGACGAACCAGAAATGGGCGATGCCGGCGCGCAGCAGCGGGTCGAGGCTGGCGTCCGCGCGGCTGTGCTCGAACCAGGCGAGGAAGGCGTCCAGCTGCGGCTCCAGCGCCGCGCGGGGCGGAGCCTCGAAGTGCACGGTGGGGTTGTCCAGCCGGCCGGAGACCACCTGCATGGGTTCCTCGCCGCGCAGCGCGCCGACACGGATGCGGCTGGCCAGCGGGAAGTCGTCGGCCGGGAACAGCCAGCGGTGCCAGCAGAGCAGGCGCTCGCGGGTGAGGGGCTGCTGGTGGTTGCCGGTGGCGTCGAGCAGCAGTTCGGCCAGTCCTTCGCTGCGGGCGCTGGGTTTGCCTTCGGCGGCCAGGCCCAGGCGGCGCGCCAGGGACGAGCGTACCGAGCCGACGTTGAGCTGCTCACCCTCGATGGCCGAGGAGGTAAGGATGTTCTGCAGCAGGGCGTCCAGGCTGTTCTGCGCCTCGGCCTCGGCGCCGACCGCGCCGGCCATGCCGAGCAGCTTGCCCTGTGCCTGGGCGCAGGCCCGCAGTGGCGCGGCGAGGGCGTCGGCCTGCCAGGTGAAGTGCGGCCAGTCAGGGTGCTGCCAGATCCAGCGGGTGTCGTGCATGGGGCGTTCTCAGCGGGGTGTGAGCCGAATAGAGAATGTATTCGGCTCATTGAGTGAGCCGATTATGCGGGTTATTCGGCTCACCGGCTAGCTGACTTGTGGCCAGAGGTTGTCGTTCAGCGCCTGCAGCACGCTGGCGAGGTTGCCATCCAGATGTTTGTCGAGCAGCCGCAGGCCGCCGTGCTCGCGGAAGGCATTGTTGAGCTGGGTGCTGTCGAGCACCACCTCGTGCACCAGTTGCTTGGCCAGGCGGTCGAGCCATTTGCGCTGTTGTGGCGTCCAGCCGTGCAGGCCGTAGATATGCTGCATGGCCTGCTGTACGCGCTGCTCGAAGGGCAATAGCGCTTCGCCGATGGCGGCCTGGCGGATGTAACCGATGATGCTGGCGGCGATTTCCTGGTTGGTGGCGTTGCGCCAGGCGCTTTTCAGGCTGGCTTCGCTGAAGCCGGCGTTGTCCAGCAGCAGGCGCACTTCGCGCAGCTGTTCGCGGGTGAGGTCGCGCGGGCGGTTGACCACCACGGCCAGTGCGGCGGACTGGTTGAGCTGGTTGTGGATGAAGTCGTGGAAGCTTTCCAGGTAGTCGGCGGGCTTCTGGTTCTGCCCGTAGTTCTGCTCGCGCACCTTGAGTTCGTCGCTGTGGGTGGCGATCACCGGGTAGTTTTCCGAGGCGAGCAGGGCTTTGACGCTGTCGAGCTGCTGCAGCAGGCGGCTGTGGCTGCGGACGAAGTGTGCGGCCTGTTGCGGGCCGAGCTCGTGCAGATGCTTGTGCAGTTCGGCCGGCGGCACGCCCCAGGCGTCCTGCAGTTCGTCGAGTTTCTGCTTGAGCGTGGGCTTGCTCTCGGCCTTGTGCTGGGCCTTGCGCAGGATACGCATGACGCGCTGGCCGAGCTGGTCGAGCACGTCGTCGGCGTGGCTGGCACCCTCGCGGCTGCCGGGTGCTTCCAGGCTGGCGGGGTTGGCCAGTTCGCTGAGCAGCTGCTCCAGCGGCACATTGGGATTCTTCACCAGCGGCTGCATGGTGTCGACCGCTTCCAGCGCGGCATAGAGATCGACGGGGTCGTAGATGCGGAACACGGTCTTGCCGATGTCGTCGCAGCGGCGGGTGGCGCGGCCCTTCATCTGTTCGTAGAGGATGCGCGAGCGTACCCGGCGCATGAATACCAGGTTGCAGATGCGTGGCACGTCGATGCCGGTGGTGAGCAGGTCGACGGTGATGGCGATGTTGGGGAAGCGCTCGTTCTTGTACAGGCGGATGAGCTGATCGACCTTGTCGCTCTGCCCGGTGATGATGCGCACGGCGGCTTCGTTGTACTGCTCTTCGTAGTGGGCGGCGAAGGCGTCGTCGAGCAGGCGCTTGATGCGTTCGGCGTGCTTCTGGTTGACGCAGAAGATCATGGTCTTCTCTTCGCCGAAGGGGTCGAGCTCCTTGGCCAGCTCGTTGCAGATCACCTGGTCGAAGGCCTCGGTGATCACGCTGCGGTTGAACGATTCGATGTTGAAGTCGAGTTCGTCTTCCAGCTCGGCGCTTTCCACTTCGCCGGTCTGGGTGTCGAGCACGCTGACCGTCTCGCCCTTGGCGAAGTGGATGCCCTCGGCGGCCAGGCGGGTGACGTAGCGGATCGGCGGTTCGTGGTCGATCAGCCAGTCGTCGGCCACGGCCTCGCGGTAGCTGTAGGTGAATACCGGCTTGCCGAAGATTTCGCTGGTGTGCCGCGCGGGGGTGGCGGTGAGGCCGATCTTGCAGGCGTCGAAGTAGTCCAGCACGCGGCGGTATTGCGAGAGGTACTGGGCGGTGTCGCGCAGGGCCAGTTCGCCTTCGCTCATGTCCTGGTCGAGGGTGTAACCGCGGTGCGCTTCGTCGACGATGATGCAGTCGAACTCGTCGATGGGCAGTGGGTTATCGGACTGGAACACGCGGCGAACCATGGACTGCACGGTGGCCACCTGCACGCGGGTGGCGGCCTCGGCGGCCATGTCGCCGAGCTCCTTGATGTCGTAGATCTGCGCCAGGGTCTGGTTCTGTTCCAGCGTCATGTCGTGGAAGGCTTCCACGGCCTGCTGGCCGAGGGCGCTGCGGTCGACCAGGAAGAGAATGCGCTTGAAGCGCTCGGCCTTCAGGAAGCGGTAGAGAAGGCCGATGATGGTGCGGGTCTTGCCGGTGCCGGTGGCCATGGCCAGCAGGCAGTCGCGCTGGTTGTTGGCCAGGGCCTGTTCGACGGCCTGAATGGCCTTTTCCTGATAGGGGCGCAGCTTGAGGTAGGCGAAGCCTTCGCTTTTGAGTTTGGCTTCGGCGTCTTCGCGGCTGCGCTTGAGCAGGTCGAGCAGGCCGTCCGGGGTGTGGAAGCTGGGCAGCGGGCGGCCGGTGTTGGCCGGGCTGCGCAGGTCGCGGAACCAGGTGCCGGACTGTTCGGCCAGCTGCTTGATAAAGGGGCGGCCGTTGCAGGCGAAGGCGAAGGGCACGCGGAAGTGGCCGCCCTGGCCATCGGCCCAGGGCAGGCTGAGCCCGGCCAGTTGCCAGGCGGGCTGCTGTTCGCCGCTCAGCGGGTAGTCGCGGGCATAGCGCTGGGCCTGGGGGATGCAGGCGCTGATGTTGATGCGCTTGCGCTTGGCTTCGACGATGGCGATTGGCGTGAGGCCGGCGAACAGTACATAGTCAGCACAGGCCTTGGGGCTGCTGGTGGGCCATTCGGCGATGGCTTTGTTCTTGTCCTTTTCCGGGCGCGCGCCCTTGGCGTGGGTGAGGTCGAGGGAGTCGGCCTCCCAGCCGGCTTCGAGCAGCTGCTGGTCGATGATGATGCGGGTGAGGTCTTCCGACAGGTCGAAATGGCTGCTGGCCTGCTGCGTCTTATGCAGTACCTGCTGAGTGGCCTGGGGTTTGGCCTCCAGCTCCTGTTGCAGGGCTTTGAGGCTGCGCTCGTGTTCGGCGCGCAACTGGGCGAGCGCGGCTTCATGGGCGGCGGCCTGTTCTTTGTAACGGCGCGACTCGGCATCCATTTGCTCGGCGAGCACGGCGTATTCCTCGGCCTCGCGTTTGAGCAGCGCCGTAAGCTGCTGATTGCTTTCCACCTGCTGGCTGGACTCGTGCAGCTGTGCCTTGAGCTGTTCGATCTCGCCCTGCAGCTCGCGCAGCGGCGCGCTGGGGTCGCTGGGCATCACGAAGGGGCCGGGCTTGAAGTTGCTGCCGGCCTTGCCGAGAGCCTGGTGATACCAGACGCAGAGGGCACGGGCGACCTTGAGGCCGTCGAGGGCTTCGCGGTGCTGGGTGCGGAACTGGTGGGTGGCCTTGTTGCCTTCGATGCGCAGGGTGTGGAACAGGCTGCTGATGCTGCGGTCCAGCTGGATTTCACGACCGAGCTTGTAGAGCAGGTCGGCCTGGGAGGTCTGCTGGTCGAACTCGATGCCAGCGCGACTGGCCAGATCCTGGGCCAGGGCTTCGCCAAGCTGGCGCAGTTTGATCAGGGTGGTGTTGGGGTCGGCGGCGAAGACCTGCTCGGCGGTGCTGGCGAGCTGCAGGAACAGGGGATCGTGTTCCTTGAGGAAGCTGAAGTTACTGCTGGCGGTCATTGGTCGTCCCTGAACAGCCTGGTCGTGAGGTGAACTCTACCTGTTGCCTGGCGAGCGTGGCCAGGTGATCGCTGGCAGTTTGCCGGAAAGCAAAGCTGTTTGCCCGGCCAGCTTTGCCTCCGCTAGAGTGCGCCCCTCGTTATCCGCTTCGGGACTTGCGCCGTGTCCGCCGAACTTTCTGTTTATCGTCAGCCGGGCTTCCTGCCTTTTCTCACCGCGCGGGTGCTGGCGATGTTCGCCGTGCAAATCATGGCGGTGGTGGTGGCGTGGCAGGTTTACGAGCTGACGCGCGATCCGATGTCGCTGGCTTATGTGGGGTTGGCGCAGTTCCTGCCGATGCTGTTTCTGCTGTTGCCGGCCGGTGATCTGATCGATCGCTTCGACCGCAAGTGGATTCTGGGGCTGAGCTGGGGCGTGGAGGCGCTGTGCGCGGCGGCGCTGCTCGGGCTTTCGGCGAAGCAGGGGCCGGTCGGTGCTTTCTATATGGTCTTGGTGTTCTATGGTTGTGCGCGGGCCTTCACCGGGCCTGCGCTGTCCAGTCTGTTGCCGCAGATCGTGCCGCGCGAGCGGCTGGCGGCAGCCATCGCGGCCAACAGTATGATAGTGCGCGCCTCGACCATTTCCGGGCCGGTGCTGGGCGGCGGTCTCTATGCGCTGGGTGGGGGCGAGCTGACCTATGCGGTGTGCCTGTTGTGCTTCGCCGCCGGCGTGCTGATGCTGACAGCCGTGCAGGTGCGCTACCGCGAGGACAGTCGGCCGCTGGAGACTACGGCCTGGCAGCGCTTCACCGCGGGCATCCGCTTTATCCGTTCGCGGCCGATCATCCTCGGCACCATTTCGCTGGATCTGTTCGCCGTGCTGCTCGGCGGGGTGGTGGCGCTGTTGCCGATCTATGCCCATGAGGTGCTGCAGGTGGGGCCCACCGGACTGGGCATCCTGCGTAGCGCCATGGCCATCGGCGAGGTGCTGGTGGGCTTCTACCTCAGCCTGCGGCCGTTCAACCGGCATGTGGGGCTGAGCATGTTCGTTGCGGTGGCGGTGTTCGGCGTGGCCAACCTGGTGTTCTCGCTGTCCAGCCTGTTCTGGCTGTCGTTTGCCGCATTGCTGGTGGCGGGCGGCGCGGACATGGTGAGCATGTACATTCGCTCCTCGCTGATCCAGTTCTCTACCCCGGACGCCATGCGCGGCCGGGTCAACGCGGTGAACATGCTGTTCATCGGCTCCTCCAACGAGCTTGGCGAATTTCGTGCCGGCAGCAGCGCCGCCTGGTTCGGTGCGGTGCCGGCGGCGCTGCTGGGCAGCCTGTGCACGCTGGGTGTAGTGGGCGCCTGGATGGCGGGTTTCCGCAGCCTGCGTCGGGTCGATCGCTTCGAGGATGCGGCCGCGGAGCGCGCGGCGGCATAGATCGATTCAGCCCAAGCCTGGGCGGGCTTGGGTCCTTTCGTTGCTGGCGCGCGCCGGAATCCGGCTATACCTGCATTGACTCTCCCTTTGTTCATCTCTCTATGGATGCCATAGAGAGGAAGGGGGTTGTTTGATTGTGGGTGTCATATAATATGTCGGTCGTCATCCAACTCGTTTCGGGAGAATCACCATGAGCAAACAAGGCAAGGCGCTGATTACCGGCGCATCCGCGGGTATCGGCGCCACCTATGCCGAGCGTCTGGCTCGGCGTGGCCATGACCTGCTGCTGGTGGCACGTGATCTGGCGCGCCTGGAGGAGATGGCCGGGCGTCTGGCCCAGCAGCATGGGGTCAAGGTCGAGGTGCTCAAGGCCGACTTGACGCAAAAGGCCGACGTGCTGGCCGTCGAGGACAGGCTGCGCGCCGATGCCGAGATCAGCCTGCTGGTGAACAATGCCGGTATCGCCACCCATGGCACCCTGGCCGAGGCGGATCTGGATCTGGCGGAGAGTCTGATCCAGCTCAATGTGGTGGCGCTGACCCGTCTGGCCTCGGTGGCTGCCGCCCAATTCACCGCCCGTGGTCGCGGCGCCATCATCAATATCGCCTCGGTGGTTGCACTGGCGCCTGAGATGTTCAACGCCGTGTACAGCGCGTCCAAGGCTTACGTACTGAGCCTGACCCAGACCCTCGGCAGCGAACTGGCCGGCAAGGGGGTACAGGTGCAGGCCGTGCTGCCAGGCGTGACCCGCACCGAGATCTGGGAGCGCAGCGGCATGGACGGCAGCAAGTTGCCGCCGGAGATGATCATGGAGGTGGGCGAGATGGTCGATGCGGCGCTGGCCGGCTTCGACCAGGGCGAGCTGGTCACTATCCCGTCGCTGCCGGATGCCGCCGATTGGAAGGCTTTCGTCGCCGCCCGCGGCGCGCTGGGCCCGAACCTGTCGCGCAATCACGCGGCGCCGCGCTACAAGCGCTGAGGCCGGAAAGAATAAGCCCCCGAGAACTCGGGGGCTTTTTTATGCGTCGGTACAACCGCTCCGCTGTCGGGCTCAGCCCGCCGTCTGCTCCAGCAGCAGGTCACGGGTACCGGCGCGCAGCAGTTCCGCCAGCTCGGGGTCGGTGACGCTGCGCGACAGTACCAGGGCGCCGACCATGGCCGAGAGGATCAGTGCGCTCTGCTTCTGCGCGTCGTCGCCAGAGAGATGGCTGGCGATCAGCGCCAGGCGGTCGCGTACGATCTGGTCGGTGACCGGGCTGGGCTGGCCGCGTTGGCCCAGCTCGGCGGACATGGTCGGCAGCGGGCAGCCGGCGCCGGGCGACTTGCAGTGGGCGGCGGAGAGGTAGCGCTTGATCAGCCCCTGCAGTGGCTGCGGGTCCTGCTCAAGCTCCTTGAGGCCTTCGGAGAGCTGGTTGGCGCTCTGCTGCAGGGCCTGCTCGACCAGGTCGTCCTTGGACTTGAAGTGGGCATAGAAGCCGCCGTGGGTCAGGCCCAGGGCCTTCATCAGCGGCTGCAGTCCGGTGGCCAGCACGCCGTCGCGGCGAAAGCGCAGGGCGGCCTCGTCGACGATGCGCTGGTGGGTCTTGGCTTTGTGGTCTTCGGAATAGCGCATGGTGGTCAGTTCCAGGCAGGAATTGAAATGCTGACCTTCATCTTACATCGGGATCGCGCAGCACGGGCGTGGCATGTCAGCGCGCCTGTCGGGCTGTGGAGCGAATCGGGTGCGGGTGGCCGTATGAAAGAGCGACCCGGGACGTGGCGTCCCGGATCGCCCTCTGCGCCTTATACGGCTTCGAGCAGTGTGGCCACGCCCTGGCCGCCGGCGATGCACTGGGTGGCGATGGCGTAGCGGCCGCCGGTGCGCTTGAGCAGCGCGGCGGCCTTGCCGGTGATGCGCGCGCCGGTGGCGCCCAGCGGGTGGCCGAGGGCGAGGGCGCCGCCGTCCAGGTTGACCCGCTCCATGTCCAGACCCAGCTCGCGCACGCAGGCGATGGACTGGCTGGCGAAGGCCTCGTTGATCTCTACCAGATCGATATCGGCGATGCTCAGACCGGCGCGTTCCAACACCTTGCGGGTCGCCACCACCGGGCCCATGCCCATGATCTCGGGGGCGCAGCCACCGACGGCGACGGCCTTGATGCGGGCGAGGATCTCCAGCTGGTGGCGATGGGCGAATTCTTCGCTACACACCAGCACGGCGGCGCTGCCGTCGGTGAGTGGCGAGGAGGTGGCTGCGGTGACGCTGCCGCCGAAGGCCGGCTTGAGCTGGGCCAGCGCCTCGAGGTTGGTGCCGGGGCGGATGCAGCCGTCTTCGCTGACCACGCCGTCCGGGGTCTCCACGGCGAGGATCTCATCCTTGAAGTAGCCGAGTTCGCGGGCGCGCACGGCCTTGGCGTGGGACTCGACGGCCATGGCTTCCTGCTCCTCGCGGCCGATGGCGTAGCGCTTGGCCACTTCCTCGGCGGTATGTCCCATGGCCATGTACACCTGCGGGAAGCTGCTCATCAGGCTGGGGTTGGGGGAGATGTTGAAGCCGCCCATGGGGACGCGGGTCATGGACTCCACGCCAGCGCAGAGGAAGGCCTCGCCGGCGCCGAGCATGATCTGCCCGGCGGCGAAGTGCACCGAGGTCATGGACGAACCACAGAAGCGATTGACCGTGGCGCCGCCCAGGGTCTCGGGGAAGCCGGCGCGGAAACTGGCGATGCGGGCGATGTTCATGCCCTGTTCGGCCTCGGGGTAGGCGCAGCCCATTATCACGTCCTCCAGTTGGCCAGGGTCGAGATCGAGTTTGTTGACCAGCCCTTTCAATACCTGTGCCGCCAGGTCGTCAGGGCGCAGGTTGATCAGGCCGCCTTTCTTGGCGAAGTGGAAGGGGGAGCGGGCGTAGCCGGCGATCACGATGGAGGTCATGGCTGTGGTCCTGTATCGGTTGGGGCGGCGGGATTCGCCGCCCTTCAAAAAATGATAGATGTAATTCAAACGATCGTATAGATGTTGGTTGTCATCTAATTGGTTGTGGGGCAGTTCGGCGATGAGCGGTGCAGCGAGTCCGCTGGCAAGCCATCGGGCTCGCGCATCGGTCAGCCTTGCAGGTCGAGGATCATGCAGGTGGTGGAGCCGACCGCATACAGGCGGTCGTCCACGTCATAGAGGCGGCCCTCCGCCAGCGCGGTGGAGCGGCCGAGGTGGACGATACGGCCTTCGGCGCGGAGCGGGCCGACCTTGTTGGTGATCGCCCGCACATAGCTGATGCGCAGGTCCATGGTGGTGTAGCCCTGGCCCGGCTGCAGCCGGGTGTGCACGGCGCAGCCCATGCAGGAGTCGAGCAGGGTCGCCGCGTAGCCGCCGTGCACGCTGCCCAGCGGGTTGTAGTGGCGGGCGTCCGGCGTGCCCTGGAACAGGAAGCGACCCGGTTCCCACTCCAGGGGGATGAAGTCGACCAGGTGGCCGAAGGGCGGGCAAGGCAGCTCGCCGCTGCCGATGCGGTCGAAGAATTCCTGGGCGCTCAGTTCGCTGACCTGCTTCAGCGACAGGGTGCCGGGTTCGCCGAGCCGGGCGCGGGCGGCGCGCTCGGCCTCCTGCCTGATGGCCAGGGTCTGTTCGCGGGTCTGGGCTTGCATGGTAGGGGCTCCTCTCGTCTTTTGATGATGGACATAATTCAATATTTCATATTATGGTCGAAATATAAATGGCGGTTTCGCTTCGAAAGCGCCGCGAGCTCGGAGAACGACCATGCCGAAACCGTCCAAGACGCTGCTGCTGATGCTCATGACGCTGACCGCACTGGGCGAGATATCCACCCAGCTGTTGATTCCCGCACTCGGTGAGCTGGAGCAGGGCTTCGCAAGCAAGCCGGGAGCGAGCCTGGCCGCGCTGTCGATCTTCGTCGCCGCCTTCGGTCTGGGGCAGCTGGTGGTGGGGCCGCTGTCGGACCGCCTCGGCCGCCGCCCGGTGTTGATCGCCGGCTTGTTGGGCTACCTGCTGGCGACCGGCTGGATGCTGCTGGCCAGTGATCTTGCCGAGTTCATCGCCGCCCGCGCGCTGCAGGGGCTGGGCGCGTGCTCGGCACTGGTGCTGGCGCGGGCGGTGGTCCGGGACGTGTGGCAGGCCCAGGCCGGTCCGGCCCTGGCGCTGACCGTGATCGGCATGCTCACCTCCATCGCCCTCGCCCCCATGCTCGGCGGCCTGCTGACCCTGGCCTGGGGTTGGCAGGCGCCGGTGCTGGCGGCCATGTCCGTCGGCGCGGTGGTCCTGCTGGCCGTGCTCTTCCTCTATAGAGAGAGCAATGCGCATCCAGACCCGCAGGCCGGGCGCCTGCTGAAGCTGGCCGGTGATTACCGGGACCTGCTGCGCGGGCGCTCGGTCCGCACCTTCGCCCTGACGCTGGCGTTTACCTATGGCGCGATGTTCTGTGTGATCGCCGGCTCGTCTAGCGCCTATATAAAGCTGCTCGGCATGAGCGCGGCGGAGTACGGCCTGACCTTCGGCGCCATCGTCTCCGGCCTGATCGCCGGCGCCCTGTTCACCCAGAGAAAGATTCTCCAGCTCGGCCCGCAGCGCATCGTTGCCATCGGCGTCGCCCTGGTGGCCGGCGGCGCGGCGCTGACGCTGCTGGTACACGGCCTGTTCGGCCTCTCGGTACTGGGCCTGTCGCTACCGCAGGTGCTGGTCACCGTGGGCGGCGGCATGGTGCTGCCGGCTTCGGTGGCCGGGGCGGTCATCCCCAACGCCCACCGCGCCGGGCTAGCGGCAGGCTTCATGGGCTTCGCGCAGATGGCGGGCGCCACCCTGGCTGGCGTCCTGCTCGGCCAGCTGCAGGACGGTACGTCCTGGCCTATGGTTCTTCTTCATGGCCTGTTCGCCACGGCGGCTTTCGCGGCCTTCCACCTGTTGAGCCGCGCGGCGGGTGCAGCCCCCGTGCCGGCCAATAGCTGACTCGAAGAGGAGTACTTCATGAGTGCATACGATGTGGTGGTAATCGGCGGCGGCCCCGGCGGTTACAACGCCGCCATACGCGCCGGGCAGCTGGGGCTCAAGGTCGCCTGTGTGGAGGGGCGCGAGACGCTCGGCGGCACCTGTCTGAATGTCGGCTGCATGCCGTCCAAGGCATTGCTGCACGCTTCGGAGCTGTATGAGGCGGCGGCCGGCAAGGAATTCGCCAGCCTCGGCATCGAGGTCAAGCCCGTGCTCAACCTGGCGCAGATGATGAAGCAGAAGGAGGAGAGCGTCGCCGCGCTGACCAAGGGCATCGAGTTCCTCTTCCGCAAGAACAAGGTCGACTGGATCAAGGGCTGGGGCAAGCTGGCCGGGGCAGGGCGGGTGCAGGTCACCATGGCCGATGGCAGCCTGAGCGAGCTGCAGGCCAAGGACATAGTGATCGCTACCGGCTCCGAGCCGACACCGCTGCCGAGCGTGACCATCGACAACCGGCGCATCCTCGATTCCACCGGGGCGCTGTCGTTGCCCGAGGTCCCCAGGCACCTGGTGGTGATCGGTGCGGGTGTTATCGGGCTGGAGCTGGGCTCGGTCTGGCGCCGCCTGGGCAGTGAGGTGACGGTGGTCGAGTACCTGGATCGTATCTGCCCCGGCCTGGATGAGGAGACGGCCAAGACCCTGCAGCGCGCGCTGAGCAAGCAAGGCATGAGCTTCCGGCTCGGCAGCAAGGTGGCCGGTGCGGTGGTCAAGGGTGAGAGCGTAGAGCTGAGCGTCGAGCCGGCCGCCGGTGGTGCAGCCCAGGTGCTTGAGGCCGACTATGTGCTGGTGGCCATCGGCCGCCGCCCCTACACCCAGGGTCTGGGGCTGGAGAGCGTCGGTCTCGCCACCGACAAGCGCGGCATGTTGGCCAACGAACATCACAAGACCTCGGTGCCGGGCATCTGGGTGATAGGCGATGTCACCTCCGGACTGATGCTAGCGCACAAGGCGGAAGACGAGGCGATCGCCTGTGTCGAGAAGATCGCCGGCAAGGCCGCCGAGGTGAACTATGGGGTCATCCCCAATGTCATCTACACCAGGCCCGAAGTGGCCTGCGTCGGCAGGACCGAGGAGCAGCTCAAGGCGGAGGGGCGGGCCTACCGGGTCGGCAAGTTTCCCTTTACCGCCAACAGCCGCGCCAAGATCAACCACGAGACCGAGGGCTTCGTGAAGGTGCTGGCGGATGAGCGCACCGACGAGATTCTCGGTGTGCACATGGTGGGGCCGAGCGTGAGCGAGATGATCGGCGAGTACTGTGTGGCTATGGAGTTCGCCGCATCCTCCGAGGACGTGGCGCTGATCTGTCATCCGCACCCGACCCGCTCCGAGGCGCTGCGCCAGGCGGCCATGGGAGTCGAAGGCTGGATCATGCAGGCCTGAGGCTGTCGTCTATATAGGTAGGAGACGGAGATTTCAG